>VYFM01000335.1 GCA_009842375.1 Candidatus Poribacteria bacterium
TATAAAAGAGTGTAGATTATGCGAGAAAGAAATATAAAAATCGTTGGAATTATATTTATCCTATTGAGTGTTGCCTTTTTGCACTTTAAACTCTATCGTTTTGCCGAAATTACACAAGAGGGTGCATTACAGATTTTAGTGTGCTTAGGTCGTGTGATTGAGATAGATACCAGTGAAGAGGTTGATCAGATTCTTACCTTACACATTCTCTCTGGTCAATTTCGTGGTGAAGAAGTCAATGTTGATAATATCTGGATCGGACGTGCCTATGGAGACCGAGTATTTAGTAAAGACGACATATTATTTCTGCAAATCCAGATCCGAGACCCCTTGAATCCAAAGATATATTCTGTTTCATTAGGAGATTATTTTCGTACACCATTTTTATTATATCTTGCTGGCGCGTTAGGCATCCTAATGTTGCTTGTTGCAGGAATGAAGGGTGTTCGTGCAATACTAACATTGTTCGTAACTGCATTCTCCGTCCTATATATACTTGTTCCACTTACTGTAAAGGGTTTCAATCCGATTGCAGTTGCATTACTCATAGCAGCATTCCTCACATTAATCACATTCCTATTTATTACAGGATTTAGTTATAAAGTTATATCTGGTGTTCTCGGTACACTCGGAGGATTAACAGCTGTAGGCATTTTATCTATTCTATGTCAAAATATTATGGCACTGACTGGATTAGACCAAGAATTTGGATTTTTGGAACTTGGTATAGCGTTATGGCGTACACCCAGTTCACATCATTGGAATTTCACAGGTATTCTAACAGCAGGAATTATATTAGGTGCGGTAGGGGCAATGATGGATGTAAGTATGTCCATTTCCTCAAGTGTTCATGAAGTCAAACAGGTTAATCCGAACATCAGTGTACGACAGTCAATACAAGCTGGATTGAATGTTGGACGAGATATAATGGGGACAATGGCAGACACGCTGATATTTGCATACCTTGGTGCACACATGATAACTATGTTATTACCGCGTATTGAATTTCCAGAATCGGGTATGCTATATCCATTTTTACGTTTGGTAAATGAAGAAGCAACCGCAGTTGCAATTATTCAAGCAGTAGTCGGGACAATCGGGTTAGTGCTTACCGTACCTATCGCAGCCACGGTTGCTGGGTTTCTGACAAAATATACGACGGTAAGCAGAACAGATATACACGAGAACATACCAACCGAAGAGGAACTTGAAGAATTATTCGGAAGTGAATCTACCTTAGGCGGGAATCGAAGTTTTACCAAACGATTTGCTGTTCCGTTTGCCTTGATGTTTGTGCTGATCGGTACGATGTTTGTCTACCATAGATCACAAAACTTGTCTGCTACAATATCAGAGGATAGAGACGAACAAGGTCAACTGATAACAAAGTCAGAATATGCCAAAGGTAAAGTTATCAGATTACTTGAATCAAGTGGTACCTTTCTATTTAAAATCGACCAATCTAACGCCTCTGAGTTAGACAAGAAATCAGTTCCACAAGCATTACGAGATGCTTTTACTGAGAATGAGTTTTCGTTATCAGAAGATAATGTAACTGTTTCAATTAAACCGTGGAAAGATAGTAGATGGTTGATATCTGACCATGAATATGAACAAACTTACAGCATTCGGGTTTCAACAGATGGATCAAATAGTCTTGACGTATATGATTCTGAAACTGAACATCATGTACTTGAAGTGGAGATGCTTGGTGGTTTATATAAAGGGAAGAAATTAGTTCTGCGAAATATCGTAAATCATAGCATGTCCTTACTGAGTGTTCCTGCCGAACCCGGTGATATTGTCCTGTGTCGTGTTGGCGGTGATGCAGAACAGGTTAGCCTTGTTAAAATCATACAAGAATATGGACGCGATAGATTTCTGATATGGTTTGTTGGTGGGATGTTCCTATTAATCATTTTGGTAGGCAGGATGGAAGGAATTCGCACCGTATGTGCTATGTTGATATCCGGGGCAGTGATATATTTCTTCATGTTGCCCTTGATTTCACAAGGGATGAACGCAGTCTTTGTTGTGACACTTACATCAGGTGCTGTGGCGTTTGTTTCACTGGTATTTGTTATAGGTCCAAGTCGAAAGACATATTCTGCTGTGTTGGGAACAATGGGTGGTATCCTTGTTGCGGGAATGATTGTGTTATTTGCACAAAATCAACTACATTTTACAGGTTTAGAAGACGCTATTGCAGCCGATATTGTTGAAGCAACGCGAACACCACCATTTAATTTTGTACAGATTTTATTAGCTGGTATGTTGATGGGTGTATTAGGTGTTGCGGTCGATGGGGCAATTGAAGTTGCATCGAGTATGGAGGAAATTCGTCGTGCAAACCCAAATATGCCAACATGGCGATTGATCGCTTCCGGTCTCAATGTCGGCACAGATATCCTCGGTACAATGGTAAATACCTTGGTGTTTGCTTACCTTGGGGTAGAGTTATTACTGGTAATCACTGTAGCAGCAGAAAATAACTTATTAATGTTATTTGATACGGGTGCACCAAATCTGGAATTATTTAAGGAACCAACGGTACAATTACTCAGTATCGGTGTTATTTCAGCGGAGATTGTTAGATTACTGGCGGGTACACTCGGTTTGGTGTTAGCGATTCCAATTACTGCGGTCATATGTGCCTTCTGGAATCCCAAGAAGATGTAGAATTGACAAATAACAGAAGGTTTTTAATTTCTATATAATGAACGCATCTGCTTAATTACATTAGGTAATTTGGTAATTACCGTGTCAATTTCTTCCTCAGTGTTGTTTCTACCGAGTGAAAACCTAACTGTTCCTTGTGCTAATCTCGGTGGCAATCCAAGTGCAGCAAGAACATGTGATGGTTCCATTGATCCTGAAGTGCATGCAGAACCTGTTGAGACACAGATTCCCTCCATATCCAATCGCAATATAAGACTTTCACCTTCTACTGATTCAAAGGATACATTTAGGGTGCCGGGAACACAGTATTCGGGATGACCATTATAATGTAGACGATCTATATTAGCATCAAGTCCATCACGAAGTCGTTTGGTTAATTTGTACAAGTGCTGTGTATAATCGTCCCGTTCCTTCCTTGACAATTCAGATGCGACTCCAAGACCAACAATAGCTGGGACGTTTTCAGAACCTGCACGTCTATTCCGTTCATGTGATCCTCCGTGAACAAGGTTCGCTAATCTTGCTCCACGACGAATGTAAAGAACACCAATACCTTTTGGAGCATATATTTTATGTCCAGAAAGTGCTAACAGATTTACTCCGAGTTCCTGTACATTAACATCTAACTTTCCAATTGACTGGACTGCATCGGTATGTACTGGGATTTCATGTTCCTGTGCAACCTGACAGATTTCTTCAATAGGTTGGATAGTTCCATTTTCGTTATTGACATGCATAATGGAGATAAGAATAGTCGTATCACGAATAGAAGAACGGAGTTGGTCTATTTGTATACGTCCGTATCGGTCTACTGGTAGATATGTCACTTCAAAACCACGTTGTTCCAAATATTGACATGTATGCAATACAGCATGATGTTCAACTGATGAAGTGATGATATGATTACCTTCTCCGCGACTTTTTTGCAGTTCGGTTAATCCTTTGATTGCATGGTTATCTGCCTCGGTACCACTACCTGTGAACACGATTTCACTGGGACTTTTCGCACTAATCAGTTCCGCGACTTGTTCGCGTGCAGTGTCTATAGCATTTCGCGCTTCTCTACCATAGGCATGAATACTGGAACCATTTCCGTATGCTTCAGTAAGATAAGGCATCATTGCCTCTCTCACTTCGGGTCGGAGTGGGGTTGTAGCATTGTAATCAAGGTAGATTCTTTGCATGTCTTTACTCACCTCAATGCCGGTATATAGACTAACTTTAGAGCAAAGGTCTTAATCGTAAGTACGGTAATTTAGTATAGAAATCTGATTTGGTACAATCTTAACATTAGGGAGAGTCTTGCTACCACTCACTCGTCCATTTGCATTTAAGAATGATAGTTTCAGGTTATGATTTCCTTCAGGTAATTGCGTGCGTACAATATAAATACGATTCGGTAACGTTTGCCAAGAACGGGTATCTGCGCTTTCTGTGAGTATTCCCGCAAGATTCACAAGTGCCCCGGCAATTTTATTTTCCTTTCTTGCTTTTCTGAAGATCAAGTATTTCCCAAGGGCACGTACTAACGTTCGGATGAGTATCACAGTTCGTTCTGCTTCAAGAGTTTCAATCGCCATTATCTCTATGTCTGCAATTAGCTGACCTTGAGTCGTTATTTCTCCTGCAGTAACTTCTATTCCAGAGAGTCGCGGACGATTAGACTTGATAGTCGGCATTGCAACGTGTAGGAGATATTCTAATTCAATATCTTCTACGACCATTCCTTCACGTTTTCTCAGCGTCCGAGCAAACTTGATATTGTCTTTATTGTCGTCCTCGCCAAATTTATCAACCTTTAGGATTGGAAATGTTAGTGTCTGCTCTTTCTTACGTGGAACAAAACCTGTTTCATAGAACAGGATCAGTTCACCAGAGTCATTGGCGTGGCTTAGTGGGTTTCCATATTGCCTTCGGTAACGTTCATACTCATCGCTGAAACCGAGATTACTTGCTACGCGCACCAAAGAATGTCCCACATCCTTAGGTATTGCTATACCTGTTTTTTGTGATGCGTTCTGATAGTAATCTGCAGCTTGTTTATATGAGATAAAGGCATCATTCATTTCTCCTGCTGCCTCAAATACTATTCCACAAAAATGAGAAAGGAATCCAGTACCGAAGAAATCATATTGTTCGTCTTCACCTTTGAAATATTGAATTAAGTTAGTGGCACGGCGACATTCAACTTGTGCCCCGTCCAAATTACCTGCATAGATATAATTCAATGCACTATAATAGTGACTCAATAATCTCTCATAATGAGTTCCCGCATAAGGACGGAGGTTATCAGTGGTTATGAGAGATAGTGCTTCTTTTGAAACGCTTTTTGTAAAACGGTCCTCAGCGATGCTTTCTGCGTTTTCAAATGCTTGGCTACTTGCAGTAAAAAGGTTTGCATAATGTCCAGTCATCCCTAATTCGTATAGATGCGGGATATCGGGGTTTTTTGGTGAATGCTTCTTAAGGTAATTATAGGCATCTTCTGACTTACCAGCCGTCATGCCCATTTCGACCTGTTCAAACTTATATCCGGCACAACCAGTTAGCAGGAATGCAATAAATAAAAAGGGAAGAAATCTTGTCATGGGATTACATATTC
>VYFM01000713.1 GCA_009842375.1 Candidatus Poribacteria bacterium
TCTGTGACTACCCTGCATTAAATGTTCTACTCTATTTACCTTTGTTCCTAATGATTGTCTGAAAAGTCCTAATTCTATCTCACATACGTGAGGATATTCCTGAGCGATCGCTGCGATAGGGCAGTTATGTTCAATTAAGACATAATCAGTGTCGTTTTCATCAATGCAAGCCATATAACCTTCTTCGTCACGTATTCGTGCAAGTTCCTTTATTCGGTCGACCAAAACTTTACCATCAAGACGTTTTTGATACATCTGTAACTGTGACTTCATCCTACTTCGGAACACTTTATTTATGAAACCTGGACCGTTGAATTTTTCTACTTCTTGCATTAAACCCACGGCAAAGTTTGCGTATGTTGTCGGAAATAAACTATTCGCTTTATCAGTCAGACTGTATATGTGATGTGGACGACCTCGTTCTTTCTTTTCACGATGAAATTCTACCAGACCTTCCTGTTCAAGAATTGATAGATGCTGTCTAATACCCATAGAACTGATTTGCAATGCCTCAGTCAACTGGTTTACAGACATACTACAACGCATCTTCAATAGTTGAAGAATTCGCATTCGCGTTTCACTCATTTCACAATTCACTTCAAGATGTCCTCGTACTTATTATTGTGTTTGATAATATTATAGTATATAAGAATTCCAAATTCAATACAAACTGAATATCACTATCTGGATTACATTTGTTGTACGGGTTGATCTGGAGGTCTCGGTTGAGAATCAAACCCATAAATTCTACGCATTGTGGGTGTAGCCCGTTCAATTACTTCAGGTTTAAGGAAATGAACAAAATCGAACATAGGTTTGATAAACGACCGACAACAGAAACAGATGAGTGCAATTCGTTGTTGATCCGTTTTGTTTGCACCTGCAGAGTGCCATACAGCCCCGTTGAATAGAAATACAGATCCTTTCTGTGCTGAGAGACGCACCTCATCTGGATGGTGTGTTGTACCCGGTGGAGGTTTGATTCGTTGCAGGTGAATGCCAGGGACATGACGTGTACCACCGTTTTCTGGTGTAAAATCATCAAGTAACCACAGACTGTTAGCTACCAAAGGAAAACTTGGCAGTGGTTCTGGCATTGTACCTAAAACGTTGTCAACGTGGTATCCTCCATCAGAAGCACCTGGATCAATGATGTTAGAAGTAAGTGTACTTAGGGTATAATCTGCACCAAGTAGATGTTCAAAGAAAGGCATCACTTTGGGGTGTGCGACAAGTTTTTCGTATATCTCACCTTTATTCATCAACCAACGCACATGTTGACCGTGATCGTTGGTATGACGAAGGGCAGAACCCTCCTGTTTCTCCTTTTCTGCCAACCGAAGTATATCAGCACGGTACATTACGATTTCTTCTTCAGAAAGCACATCTGGAATTACGATGCATCCCTGTTCATCCAATTGCTTCTTTTGTGCTTCGGTTATACCCATTGTATTACCCTCAATCATCAAAAGATGTGTATAGCACTGTTAACATGAAAATGTAATTCAAATCTACTGAGATTATAACTCTATATCAGCAATAAGTATAACATAGACAAAGGTGTTTTACCACGTTATTACGCTGCGAAGTCTTTCAGACACTCTTCATAGACCCCAAAACGTTCACCTTCGTGTTCTTCTGGATCAACGAGTTTGAGCCAGAGCGCGCTGTCTTTCTTATCCCCACTTAACTGACGACGACTTCCTAAATTGGAAGGATCAGGACCACTCCACACAACTTCTCCACCTTGTAAATATATGAAATTATC
Organism: Candidatus Poribacteria bacterium; assembly: GCA_009842375.1. GTDB lineage: Bacteria > Poribacteria > WGA-4E > WGA-4E > WGA-3G > MSPOR6. The sequence goes on from VYFM01000713.1 coordinate 1,769, forward strand.
ACGATATTTGTCAATCATGTTTTTCTGGTTTTCAAGGTAAACTAATCCCTGATCACATGTCGTTCTACGCCAATTAGCAACCATTTCTGGTGTGTCCGTTTCAACTGAATCGAACTCAGCAAGTGGAGCCTTAACCTCGCTTTCCCAATCAATCTCATTCAGATCAACAGTGCCAAACCCGCGTTGTGCTGCAATGAGAATATGATTCCTATCCCGTTTGAAAGGCGGTGTAGGCCAATCGGAAGCAGGATCATGTCCCATTAAGTGCATTCCTACAGTGTCAGTGGAAATTGGATGATCACCTGCTATAAGTGCGTTGCAGATTCTACCTTCACCACCCCATTCGCGTCCCCATTGTCCCGTCAGAGCGTCTATAATATTCAGACAAGGTTTTGTTATCAAAGCAAGATCAGGTAGCACATAAGACAACCTTATTAGGTGGTGATAGTAACTTCGTGTCCTGCCTTCAGGAAGTAGCATTGGTGGTAAACCGAAGAGATTCTTGGTGCATAAAGTGATTCCCATAAATGCGTGGTTTTTCATCTTCGCTACCGAAACAACGGCATCTGCATCATCAAAACATGCACTCAATGTATATCTATCAAACATTGAACCTCCACCGGGAACATCGTAATCCTTAAATGGAGGAAGATTTGAATCAACGAATTGTACACCAAATTCTTTGAGGTGATGTTCATAGTTAAAACCTGGTGGCATTCGGTTACCGTGTGTATACGGATTCGTATCTGTTGCGATTAGTTGTGCAGTGGTGTGTTCCTTAAGCAATCGCAGCACTGCACGGCACACAGCATCATCTACCAGTTCTCTCCTACGACCTTCAAAGTAGATTATACGCTCATGCGGTTTCATCATGTTAAATTTGATGACAACCTTTTTAGCGTTCTCAATGGGTTTCCAAGATAGTGTTAAAGGGTCAGTGATTCGACGTAATGTTTCATAGATTTCTTCTTCAGTTGCACGGTAATCACAATGTGCTGCACGGACTTTGTACTGTTTTTCTAACATCAAATGCTCCTTAAAAAAAATGTTCTTAATCCACGTATGTAGGTTCAACAGGTAGATCCATTATAGAAGTAGTAGATGGTACAAGGTATTTTATCAAAATTGTTGAATACATGCAATACGTCAATTCCCGTGAATGTATAATTATCCAATGAAGGGTAACCTCAACCCCGAGAAATAATCACACTGACAGTATCCATTGTCATTGCAACAAGCCAGTGGATAGCCGCACCATAGAGAAACGAACGTGTTTCCAACGCGAGAACTCCGAGTAATAATCCTGCAATAATTGAACCAAGAGCCTCAGGTAATGGTTTGGAAAAATGCATCACAGCAAAAGGGATTGTCTGTATTAAGATGCTGTAGTTGCCAAATCTCTTTTCCAGACCAAAAAGCATGAACCCACGGAAGAAGAATTCCCATGAAAACATGTAGATACCATAAGCCAGTTGATATGGTAAGAAAGTCAACAAACTGCCTGCGACTTCCTTACAAAATGGATACTTATCTTGGAATGGAGGATACACAAAGACTGCCAGAATAATCACAGGAATCATGACCAGCCATGCGGATAATGTCACGCTCCAACCAAGTTTTTGTCTTCCAAGACAAACTCCGTAATCACTCAGTCCTTGTTTCGTTCCAATTTTTGCAACGATGATAGGAATCAGAAACAGAGATACTGCTGTGGTCAGAAACCAATAATAGTACGGATGACTCTCAACTAATGGAAGAAAATCGAAATATTCTGCTAAATTAGCACGAAAAAATCGTGTCCTGCTATAATTCCTGTGCAATGTCAAAATCACTGCAGAAGCAAGTAATATTACAGTAGTTTGTCGGTCCCACCCTTGTAGGTATTTTTCTTTTAACGTCCAGAGATATGATTTCACCTTGACTCCCCGCTTATTTTGATGTATTATACCGTGACGATAAAAAATAAGCAATTGGTAGGTATAAAGAAGGGTGTGTAAAGTTTTCTGACAAATACCATGTCGGAGGTCGCTTTGCTCGCTCCGACGGACGATATATTGAGTTTTCAAGTTGTTGTAATCAGGCGAGGGAACTCCACTCCTATGCAATAGTGTCAAAAACTTTACACACTCTATAAAGAAGTTTCAATATGAATGCACCTGATCAGATTAAACGTATCTTAATCATCAGACTTGCTCCATTAGGGGAAACGGTTTTAACAACACCTGTCATTAGTGCCTTACGTCAACACTTTCAAGATGCATACATCGCATATATGGTTGCACCAACACGAGAGGATTTAGTATCGGCAAATCCACATCTTAATGAGGTGTTGATCTACCAATCATCTATACCTAAACTGATTTATCAACTTGTACGACGAAAATTCCAAATGGCAGTTGTGCTACAACCAACTTTCCGTTTGGTACTTCTCACTTTTCTTGCAAGAATTCCATTCCGTGTGGGTTTTGAAACCAATTCAGGTGGAAAAAAATTATTGCATGTCGTAGTTCCGAATAATACAAAACAACACGAAACACAACGTTACCTTGACGTTGTCCGAGCACTTGATATTGAAATTACAGATGATGAACCTGAGGTGTATATAAGCAACTCAGGGAAAACTTGGTGTGATAATTTTCTTGATAAATACGATCTGAATGATGATAGACCTATTATCGGGCTTAATCCGGGTGCTGCGACATCGTACCGTCGTTGGTCTTCAGATAATTTCGCTATTCTTGGAGACATGCTTTATGATGCATATAACGCACATGTGATAATCACTGCTGGACCTAATGAGGCTACACTTGCCCAACAAGTTGCAAAGCAAATGAAACATACTCCTTTTGTCGTTGACGATCTATCACCAATGCAACTTGCAGCACTGTTAAAGCGGTGTCATCTATATGTTAGCAACGATACTGGACCGATGCACCTTAGCACAGCTGTCAAAACACCAACAATCGCGCTGTTTGGCGGATCAAACCCAACACAATGGGGTCCTCCATGGAATAAACATACTGTCATCGCACGACAAGGTTGTGAGTTGATGAAAACACTATCTCCTAAAGAGTGGGATGCACATGCAAGTGTAGCACAGGATAATATGAATGCCATTAAACCTAAAATGGTTCTCAGTGCCGCGGAGAATATGAAATGGATTCCTCAAGACATATCATAATAAGTTTATTAAAATCCCTTCAAAACCGAGGACTTCGGCATACTATTATACAGAAAGTAACGCTTACTCTCTTTTTGTCATTGTGCGTCCTTACTGCTCTATCTATTGGAGTTCGCTTCGTTCAATATCCATATTCAATGACGTTTTTAACACTTATTATTGTTCTCGGTGCTGTTGTGTCTGGTTTTTTCCTGAGTTTCAGAAACCGAAAAACATATTCAGACATTGCAAGATATGTCGATGAAAAACAGACATTAAAAGAACGCGTTGGTACATCGTTGGAATTAATTCAGCAAAATCTAAAAGGAGAATTGGTTGACTTA
>VYFM01000478.1 GCA_009842375.1 Candidatus Poribacteria bacterium
ACTGGATATGGAGGTATCCATGCGTAAATTAAACACGAGCCTAATAATACTCCTCATTTCAGCAGCAGTCGTGCTGAATACTTTCGCCAAAACAGAACCACGTCTTGTCATTGATTTGCCGAGATGGTCGGGCTACGACATCGCACTTCACCCCGACGGCAAAATCGTCGCAAGTGCGTCTTTAGCCGATATTATCCATACATTCAACATAGAAACCGGGGAAATGATTACTGAGCTTGAAGGACATGAGAAAGGTGTTGAATCCGTTGCTTATAGTCCGAAAGGAAATATACTTGTCAGCGGGGATCAGAGCGGCTTTAACAAGATTTGGGATGTAGAAACAAACGAAATTATAAAAGAACTTGATAAACATGCGTGGGTAATCAAAGATATTGAGTTCTCGCGTGACGGTAGCATCCTTGCTACAGGAGATTGGGGTTGGGGTCAAACACTCCGACTTTGGAACCCCGAAACAGGAAAACTCCTCCACGGAATACAAGCCGGCAAAGTTGATGATATTTCATTCAGTTTTGATGGCAAAGTGATTGCCAGTGGTGTTTTGGACACTGGGTTGGTTCAACTCTGGGATACGGAAACGGGTGAACTCCTACAAACGCTTGAAACCGAGATGGAGCATGTCTTCGCAGTCGCATTTTTTGGTGCAGAACGGATGCTGGTTGTCGGTGGCACGGGTGGCATGCAAACGTGGGACGGTGAAACCGGTGAACGCGTCAAGACCTTCAACCTTCCTGGCAATGACAAGGAAATTCGGACAGTCGCTGTCAATCCTGATCAAAAGATGCTCGCAAGTGGTGGGAATGATAGCATGGTGCACCTATGGGATCTGAAGACCCTAAAGGTTGTGGATACATTGGATCTTCATTTTGGTCGCATGCATACAGTTACCTTTTCATCCGATGGACTCACGCTCGCTACCTCTGCGAACGATAGTTTGTTAGGTATTTGGGATATTGAACCTTTGGGTCCCATTATTCTGTTTAGTGTCAATCCCAAGGACAAGACTACCGTTTTGTGGGGACACCTCAAACAGCGTTGAGAACTATTTGATGTGTCATTAACCTCGTAGGGGCGGGGTCTCCCCGCCCACATTCTTCGTCCGCCGGGTTTCGTTCCTCTACCCGACCTACGAGGGAAGAGGTGACCTCGCCTCTACGCGGGCTGCGGCACAAACTGGAAAGTTTGTGGGACAAGAAGAGGCGGACGGCACGCGGCACAAACTGGAAAGTTTGTGGGACAAAAAACCTTCTTATCCTGGTTCAGACGAAGGACATGTCGGGTTTCGTTCCTCTACCCGACCTACGAGACACATACCATGTCGGAGGTCGCTTCGCTCGCTCCAACCTACAAGACTGATAGGCGTATACGTGTATACATGTATACGCGTATTTTTTTGTCAGCATCTCGGAAACTGCGGGTGCTGCGGTATGTGTGTTTGCACAAACTGGAAAGTTTGTGCTACAAGAAGAGGGACGGGATGCGAGCGTGGGTGCTACTATGTGTTATCTTTCGGTGTGGATGGGGTGAGGGATGGTCTCCAAGTTTGTGTTGTAGATGCCGTTGACCTTTGTGCCGATGTATGCCTTGTTACCGTTGACGGATAAGGATATGACTTTGCCGGGGATGGGTTGGGAGAGCTGCTCCCATTTGTTGAACTGGTCTACGCGGTAGATGCCGTTGTCGCCTGCACCGAATAGGGTGCGGTTGCTCACTGTGAGCTTGTCTATGATGGGTTGGGTGCCGTTGGTGTCGGTGAGGATACGCCAGTGGTTGCCTGTGCCTGAGGTGAGGACCCCTGTGTCCGTTGCGACATAGACCTTTTTACCGAGAAACTTTATATCGTTTATATCAGTAAAGATTGCGGGGATGTTGGGTGTGATGTCCCGCCAACTGTCTCCGTTGTCTACCGATTGAAATAGCCTTCCGTTGCGTTTGCCGACATAGACGGTGCCTGCTGCTGCGTCGACTTTGAAGCCTCTATCGACTTCATGAAGAGAGGGTTTGGGGGTGTCGTCTAACAATCCTGTATCGGTAAATCCATCCGTGTTGAGTTTCATTTTCAGCAGTCTTCTTCTGTATTCAACGAATATTGTGTCATCGCTGACAGCAAATCCGCCTGCTATGGTGTCAAATGTATCGTGTGAGGGGTTTGCTGGTTCAAGTGCTTCTTTTCTGTGTGCTAATAGCATCTCGTGTTCTATCTGCTCCCAATGCTGGAGGGGGTTTATCGTTTTTTGGTGTGCGATTTCATTTTGTTCGAGATGCATGGTGCCTATAAGTAATTGATCCAGGTAAGGTGTGAGTCTATAGAGTGTGTTGTTTGCGCGAATGAGTTTGTTGTCTGAGTGGCTGATGGCAATTTCTCTGTTCCCTTTGGCTGTTTTGGTAAGTTTGATTTGGTTGAAATCGGTTGGAACGATTTGCCATGTGTTGCCGTTGTCATCGGATTTGAAGTATTGGGAGCCTGTATATACATATAGGCTGTTGTCAAAGAGGGTTAAGTCTTCTATGCGTGTGCCGATGATACCTTTGTAGAATGGAAACCACATATCGCCTTTATCGTTTGTTCGGAAGATGCCTGTGAGTCCTGCCTTGTAAAAGCCGTCTTTTGTAGCTAAAACGGGTGTTTCAAATCCGGTGATTGCGTTTATATTAAATAGCATCGCGTTCCATGTTTGTCCGTTGTCTGTTGATCGGAATGGGGGGATGCCTAATAGTAGCAGTGTTTTGTCTGTGACTAATAATTTTGTTTCGAGGTCGAAGCCTATTGCTGCTTGTCTTGTTCCATAGGTTGGTGTTATGTTGAACCACGTGGTGCCTGCGTCTGCTGTGTAGTGGATGTTGCGTGCGGTTGTGGGTGCTTTCTGTTTTTCTATACCGGGACTGAAAAGGTCTGGACCTGATACGACATATAGGTTGTTTTTGTTGACGGTTAATGAGTGGATTGAGGCACCGTAACCGATTGCTTCTACGGGCATTTTTCTGAATGTGCCGTTCTCTGAGATGTAGAGACCTTTGTGTGTGCCGATGAACATTGTGTCTTTTATTGAGGTGGCTGTGGTGATGATTTCGTCGTTGAATAGGTCTGTTTGGTGTTTCCAGTTTTTGCCATGGTCATCGGATTTGTAGATGCCTTTTTCTTTTAAACAGAGGAGCATTTGGGGTTGTTGCTGTGGGACATCTTGAAAGAGGAGTTGGACTGCCGTTCCTTTTGGTCTTGTGCAGAGTGTGTTCCATGTTTGTCCTTCGTCTGTTGAGATGTAGATTTGGTCGGTGTTGACATAGTATAGGGTGCCGCGGTGTTCTACCATGTGTGTGGCGTGATTGTTGACTCTGAATGGTGCGTGTGTGTTCATCCATGTTTTTTGGTCGGGTGCTAATAGATAGATTCCTGATGCGGTGGCTGCGTAGACGCGGTTATTTGCGGATTGGAATAGATCGTAAGTTTGCGCGCCTCCGGGTCCGCTTGTTTGTGTCCACTGCGTGAATGTGCGTCTGTTTGTTATGTCTTGTCCATCGGCGGCGAATGCTGTATCGGATATCAGTGTGCCTGTGCCTGTGTTGTCGGTTTTAGTGATGCTTCTTCCGATGACGGTGCGAGTGTCGGGTATTGTGATGAAGTCTATGGTTATGGGTGCTTCGACGATTTGGACTGTGGGTTCGGAGAGTGCTTCGAGGTTGTATGGTTTTTGGAAGATGTTTGTGTTTTGGCTGAGTGTGCCGAGTAGTAGCATGATGAGGACTGTTGCTGTGCCGAATGCGACCCACGGGAGTGTCGGTTTGACGACTTGGGGTGTGGGTTTGAGTTCGGCTATTTGTTTGAGGACGGTTTCTGTGAGGTCTTTTGAGAGTTGGACTGCGGCTCGGTTTTCGGAGATGAGGATGTGGTCTTCTATTTTGAGTTTGTTGCGTGCGCGGCTGAGTCGGCTTTTGATCGTGTTTGCGGATACACCGAGGAATTTTCCGATTTCGTTGACGGTCATTTCTCCGAGATAGTAGAGTGTCATGACGGTGCGTTCGCTTTCAGGTAGTTTTTCGAGTAGGTTTTTGACGATTTCTCTGTAGCCTGCGCGTGTGTCTTCGTCGCGCTGGTCTGTGTCGTGTTGGGTGAAGGTGGTGTGGTCTAACTCTTCTCGGGGAATGTCTTCTATGGATTCCATTTTGATTTTGTTCCTTCGAAACCAGTTTAGGCAGAGTCGGTTGACGATGACGTATAGCCATCCGTCGAACTGGTGCGGGTTCTTGAGTTGGGATATTTTTCTGTAGACTTGGAGGAACGTGTCTTGTGTGATTTCCTCTGCGATGTGGTAGTCACCGATTTTTCGCCATGCGAGTGCGTGTATGCGTTTTTGGTATGTCCGGACGAGTGTTGCGAATGCTTCCTCTTCGCCTTCTAATACTCTGTTTATGAGTTGGACGTTTGTGTCTGCCATTTGGTTGGCTCCGATTTGGTTGTGTCCGTCTTTAGTAGTGCAAACTGTTGGTTTGCGTCATTAATGCACAATCTAATTGTGCTACATTTTATTGTTAAGACACGGATTTTTTGTTTTTGGTTGCATTATATGAAATTTTTTTGTTTTTTGTTCGTTTTTTTTTGTCAGAATCGCGTGTTGTCTGAATCGCGGATGACGCGGATGTGCGCGGTTTTGAGTATGCGTCTATTTGCATCCCTTCATAAGTTTGAGTTTATTTTTTGAAAGGGGACTTGGGAGGTGAAGACTCAGAAATCCGCGTTTATCTGTGTTATCCGTGTAATCCGCGATTCAGACAGTTATTTGTCTGAATCACGGATGGCGCGGAGGGACGCAGTTTTGAGTTTGCACAAACTGGAAAGTTTGTGGGACAAAGAGGGACGGGGTACGGGGGTGCTGCCATGTCGGAGGTCGCTACGCTCGCTCCGACCTACGAGAACGAGACAAATCCTTGTCGGAGGTCGATTTGCTCGCTCCGACGGACGAAGAGCTGCTACATCGCGACCGAGAGGTCGCTCCTACAGAAGAGAATACATAGACATCAAACCCCTCTTCCATCCGCGTTCATCCGTGTTATCCGCGTCATCCGCGATTCTGACGATTAGGCGGACGAAGAGATGTCGGACATCGCTACGCTCACTCCGACCTACGAGAACGAGACAAATCCTTGTCGGAGGTCGATTTGCTCGCTCCGACGGACGAAGAGCTGCTACATCGCGACCGAGAGGTCGCTCCTACAGAAGAGAATACATAGACATCAAACCCCTCTTCCATCCGCG
>VYFM01000585.1 GCA_009842375.1 Candidatus Poribacteria bacterium
ACATCCGCGTCATCCGCGATTCAGACAACATCCGCGTCATCCGCGATTCAGACAAAGAGAAGCAGACGGCACGCGGCGCGCAAGCTCACTCTGACCAAATAGCATTATTCCGTTGCCCCGATTTTCGCAGCTTGTGGTGCGCGAAGTGGCAGCTCTTTCTTTGTTAACGCCTCTTCAGGAACATAACCGGAATAATTGGATATAGCACCGTGTGTTAATGCGTAGACAATGACGTTGGTCATAAAACGATAGACACCCGGCGAATAGTGCCCACTTCGCGTTGGCACACTGATAGTTTCCATCGCACACATATAGTCGCGACGGACGATCAGAACAGATAATTTTTCACCGACAGAGATCCCTTCAAGGTAATTCCGTGTCGGTGGTCTTGCACCCCACCAGAAAATGTTAAATCCGGTAGGAGGACCCCCCATACCATAATAGTTATTGTAAATCTCGTGTTTGTTATCAATCCGTTCAATTTGATATTCAGGCATGACATACCGCATTTGTGAGATAAACAAACGCGTCATCGCTTGAGCAGGTGCATTCACACCGCAGTCATCAAAGACGAGAAAACCGCCTTTTTCAACGAGGTATTTACGAAGTCCAGCAGCTTCCGTCTCAGTAAACCGACTATCCATTTTACCACCACCATACTGCCTACCGAGAAGGTTTCGGGATCGCACAAATGCTGGATCGTGTCCTGTCATAAAAACGATTGGTGTTTTATACAAGTTTGCATCAGTGAGTTTGAGAGAACCACCTTCAACGTTCATGTCCACTCTGATCTTCGTCTTCTCATTGATCCATTTCGTTAGTGCATTCAACGAAGACGAGTCTATCCACCAGTCAGAGAGACTGTGCCGAACCCGTGCGAAACGCAGCGCACCTCGAATATCACGACCTCTACCGATGATGACCCCACCCGGTACACGTTTCGGCAATTGTGGAATGTCATTAAAACCGAGTGGCGTTTTATGTACCACACTTTCAAGGGCATCGCGTGTTGCACCAACGTAATCAATCATTGATAACCCGGGTGAACGTTCAATTGCTATCTTGACTTGCACCTGATCATCTGCCATACCTCGTGCAAGGCGAGCTGCACTCCCAGAAGGCACTTTTACGACTGCACTGCGGGACGCAATGTTATTCGGAGAAGATGGCACAGGTAAGGTCCCTTCTGTGAACACTGGTTGGGCAGACTCAGTCGGTGCGGCAACTTTCGGCACATTCGGTGATACGGACACATCTACCTTAATGACTTTGTTAGAAAATTCTAACGCCGTTTGGGTGGAATATGAACTGGTATGAGAAACGTTTAATGTTGTCAGACGCGGTTGTAGGGCAACCGCAACTGCTTCTGTGGAATAACTCGGCTTGACTATCGGTTTGCGTACCTGCGGAGGCTTCAGTGTTTCTACTGAATACACATCACCCTCAAGAATGTCCTTGAAGGTTTGGGTCTGTGCGACAAAAAAGAGGGCTACAATCAGAATAAATACGACATGCATTACTAACGAAGTCATCAATGCCCCGGATGTCCTTTTGGCACTCATTGTTTCACCTCACGAAATATGATTATAGCTAACATTGAGCAAAATGTATGCCAATTGATTCATAAGCAATATAGGTGAATACTGCACGGAAAGGGACAATTGTGATACTTCACTGCACAATATAGGGCAACTTATCGGTTCTTTGTCAGAATCGCGGGAGTGTCTGAATCGCTGATTACGCGGATTTCTCGGAGGGACGCGGTTTTGAGTTTGTGTCTCTAAGCCTCTCTTCTAAAGTTTGGTTTTGTTTGAGGAAAGGGATTTGCGGATGTGAAGACACCCTTCCGTGTTCATCCGTGTTTTCCGTGTCCTCCGCGCTTCAGACAACATCCGCGTTCTCCGCGATTCAGACAAAAGCAGACAGCACGCGGCACGTGAATGCTACCTTGTCGGACATTGCGTTGCTCAGTCCGACCTACAAGACTGGACTTTGTATCGCAAACTCGAAAGTTTGTGCTACAAAGAGGTGGAATGTGCAGATTCCAATGGCGGTAGGGTTTCAATAATGTTGACGGTGTGGAGGCTGACAGTGATGACGCGTCCAATGAGGTCGATGATGTAACGCGGGTCGTCGGGACGGTTGGGGTCGTTGACGATGCCACTCCGTTTGTCGGTCTTGACGCGGTATTGGTCGATGATCCACTCCAACGCGGATCGGGTGCCGAGTCGGTAGTCGTAGACGGCTGAGGGGATGCCTGAGATGGTGAGGAAGTCGTTGTATTTGAGTTGGGTTTTGTCTTTGGAGAGTTGCATTTTCTCTACTCGGAAGTCGATTGGGACATCAGGGGTTTCTATGTGCTGGAGTCCGTCGTAGATAGGTTGGGTCTCGTAGTTGACGTGGATGTCAGCGAGTTGCGCGCCTGCGTCTGCGAATGCTCGGAAGTCAGGCGCGTAGGGGATATGCGGTAGGTCGCGCTTGAGGTTCATTTCATATTTTTGTCGGTAGTCGGGATGGTGGAGGAGCGCGTAGGTGTAGTGGAAGATGTCCCACTTGGTGATGGTGGTGTCGTTGTAGTGTTCTTGGAATTGTGTGAGTGCCCAATCGGTGATGTTCTCTTTGCGGTTGGTGCCGTCTTCGTCGTAGGTGTAGAATGGGAAGCATTGGGAATCACCTGTGAGATGAAGGTCGGGAATCACATCAACCATTAACGTGTGAAATGGTTTACTGCCACTTATTCCTTTAACACAAATAACATAATTCTCTCTTTCCGTTTCAGGTGTTGGATAAATAGATGGGAAAAGAGCTGCACGTTCTGTCATCATTCTTGGGTCAAAATATAGATTCATTTTTGAAAATGGGCGATATAGTGATGTTCTAATTTTCTCTTGTAAGAAATGAGCAGTTTTACCACTTTTTAGTTTGTTTTTTAAACCAGAACTCCACTTGATACTCGTTTCATCAGATAATACAAAATCATCAACCTTTACTGTTCTATCTTCTCGCCTGTTCCATCTATCTATTTCAGAGTTGTAAGTCTCAATCATTTGTTTAATGTTCTTTGTAAGTTCATTTTGATTGAAATTATATGCCCATGTATCTCGATTTGTTGACACACCAAGACTGTAAGTTTTGAAGGTTACATTTGTAGCTGCATCTTTTGATATCCTGCTACGCATCGGAACTAAAGTAGTAAAGTCGTTTTGGAGTCCTTCAGTGAGCCATGTGTTCTTTTTGTCTGGTGTGATTTCATTCCACTCAATCCCATTGATTGAACTTGCATTTTCAACTAAGTTGAACTTTTCCTGTCTTGTAGCTTTCCAATCTACCTCGCTATAATAGATCTTGTGATCATGATGATGTTGACTTTTCACAAAGAAGGTCACGGTAATCCCAACCATCGCTGCAAGTCCAAAGACGGTATGCTTTTCTCCAATAGGAATGCCTTCTCGCATCGAGTCTTTGCGGACATCACCTTTCAAATCCAAAATGTAGATACGGTTAAAGTCCTGATAAAGATGTTTTCGCATCCCATCAAATGCAATCCCATCAAGAAAACTGTTGTTTGTTACGAATGCAACAACTCCTTCTTGCCCTATTCTATCTGATGCCCAACGAATTGCTTTCACATACGGATCTGATAGTTTATTTCTAAGTGTTGCAGTTGAATCTGCAACATAGGTATCTGCAACTCGTTCATCCATTGTTTCATACGGACGATTTTTGTTGTTATCCATTTCATTGACCTGTCCCATATTATACGGCGGATTGCCGATGACGACGAACATGTCTGTCCCCTTCTGCTTTTCTACGCGTTCTGTGTTCTCCTTCGTAAAGAGTGGATACTGGCGGTCTTCAAGCAACTCAAAGGTGTCGGCAAGTGCGATGCCTTCAAACGGGAGGTAGGTTTGCGTGCGTTGGTAGTATTCCTGCTCGATGTTGAGGCTGGCGATGTAGTATGGCAGGAGCATGACCTCGTTGCAGTGGAGTTCGTCGCGGTATTTTGCTTCAAGTGCGGTGCCTTGTATGTCGCGCATGAGGCGGACGATGAAGTTGCCGGTGCCGACGAAGGGGTCGATGATATGCACGCCTGTGTCGGATAGCGACCTTCCGAACTCTGTTTCGAGGATGTGCGATACGCTGTTGACCATAAAGTCCACGATGGGTTGCGGTGTGTAGACGATGCCGTGTGTGTCTGCGACATCTTCGGAGAAACTTTGGAAGAACTGCTCGTATAGGGTGTTGAGGAAGTGCTGTTTTTTGGAGAAGTCTCGGTAGAGCCTTGCGGCGCGTTCTATTGCGACATAGAAGTGGTCTACGTCTCTGAGGAACACATCTCTACTGACGGCGTGCTGCATCAGTGCGTCGCTGACTTTCTCTATCTCGTTTGCGATGATGTTGCGTCTGGTGAAGTCGGATCGGTCAAAGACGGTGCGGAAGATACGTTCTGTGAGTATGTGCTGGACAAGCATCTCCTCAACTGCGTCTCGTGATAGGTCGGGGTTGATTGCAGTTCGGCAGATATCGTAGAAGGCGTTGAATGCTTCTATGAAGTTGGTATCGGTGTTGATACGTTCTTCAATGAGTTCTTTGAGTTTGTTGGCGAGGTCGGGGACGCGTTCTCTGAAATCGTTGACAGCACGTTGCCACTCCTCTGCGGATGGCGGTGTGTATGCGAAGAGCCGTTGTAGTGCGTTGACGAGGTTGGTTGGGACGGTTATATCTATTTCCTTCATGACGACCTGTCCGTTCTGGACGAGGATTGCTTTTTCGGGTGTTTGGAATAGGATGTTGTCCATCGGATAGCCGGCATTGCGTTTGTCTTGGACGGCTTTTTGGAGGTCGTCGTCTATGTCTTTTGCTTCCCAGTAGGCGATGGGGTCTTCGAATTCGGTTGTGATTGCGCCGTCTATGAATATGTTTTTGCCCTCGTCGGTTGTCATTGGGTATTCTGTGATGAGGGTGGCGTTGCGTTGTTTGGCGCATGTTGTGAGGAGTGCGAGGAATGCAGTTCGGACTGCGCCTTCATGGGTGATGTTCTGGGTGGCGTATTGTTGGAGTGTGTTGTAGTATTCTTTGACGGGTTTGTGTGTCGGTTTTAGGTTGATGTTTGGCATAATGGGGTATTTTAGCAGGGTGTGGGTTGGGTGTCAAGGGGAAATTGGGGATTGTCTGAATCACGGATTACGCGGACTACGCGGATGGACACGGAGAGGTTTGTCTTCACCTCCTGTATCCCGTTTCACAAGAT
>VYFM01000602.1 GCA_009842375.1 Candidatus Poribacteria bacterium
GCATACGATTGTGGCCCCTGTTTATCATCGTTGGTCTCACTATACTTGGGATTGGTGTAGTATGGATACGGGATGCAGGTCATCGTCAAGATAAAGTTGCACTCTCTGTGTTACTTCTGTTCTTTGCGGTTGTTCTGGGAATAATGTGGTTGTTAGCGTTATCACGTCTGACTTGGAGAGTGAAATTACTCGGCTTTGCTGCATTCCTTCTATTCATTGTTGCCTTTGTAACATTATTCCAATTTAATGGGTTCAGTGGTGACCTTGTCCCACAATTCAAACTCCGTTGGCGCGGGGAACCGCACAGCACTTTTGCACAAATACAAAACTCATCACATAAGGTTCTGACAGATTATCCGCAGTTTCTTGGTCCCAATAGAAACGCTGTAGTAACAGGAATTAAACTTGACACTGATTGGAAAAACAACCCACCAGAATTAATCTGGCGACATCCCATCGGTGCTGGGTGGTCGAGTTATGCAGTTGTCGGTGATTCTGCAATTACTCAAGAACAGGAAGATGAATGGGAAAAGGTTGTATGCTATGACTTACATACCGGTGAAGAAAAGTGGACACATAGGGACAAGGCAAGATATTATACAGCACTTGGTCAACTCGGTCCACGGGCGACACCAACTATAGATGGAGACCATGTCTATACTGTGGGAGGAACTGGTATTCTGAATTGTTTGAAGTTTGAAACTGGAGAACAGATTTGGTCTACCAATATATTTGAAGAAAACAAGGCTTCCGCACCGCCTTGGGGCGTGAGTGTTTCACCTCTTGTTTATGACGATCTTGTAATCGTGAGTGCAGGGGGTGCAGTTGCGTATGACAAAACTAATGGTGATATAGCATGGACGGGTCAAAGAATTCAGAGTGCCTATAGTTCGCCTCTAGTTGCCACCTTTGCAGGGACAGAACAGGTGCTATTGTTTGACGATGGACTTGTAACCTCACATGAACCTTCATCTGGCGAACTCCTTTGGAAACAAAAGTGGCAATCTGCTGGAGTAGAAATAGCATCACAGCCTACCCCGCTTCCTGGGGACAAACTACTCGTCTCGTCAGCTTATGGAATCGGTGCGAAATTATTTCATATTACCAGAAGTAACCCATCAGAAGAATTTAACGTTAATCTCTTATGGGAAAGTATCTACTTTAAAACTAAATTTACCACCATCATATATTACGAAGATTATGTATACGGACTTGATGACGGTATCTTTGCATGTGTGAATCCGATTGATGGCACACGGCAATGGAAGCGCGGTCGATATGGACATGGACAAACACTCCTAATATCTGATGTCTTGTTGGTCCTTACTGAATCTGGTGATATCGTCCTAATAGAACCAAACCCAGATGAACACAAAGAACTCGCACGTTTTTCAGCAATTAAAGGACAAACTTGGAACAATCCAGCACTTGTAGGAAATTATCTACTTGTACGAAACAGTCGCGAAGCAGCTTGTTACCGGTTGCCGATTCAATAAACGGTTTTTGGTCAATAAGCGTCATTACATTATATCATAAGCATTTATATCCCACATTTTTCGTGGACATCATACATACTAAAGAGGAAGACAAATCGTGATAAATGTATATTTTAAAAGAGTTATCGGAATATTGGTCTGCTGTGGATTTTGTGTCTTACTTGGTCCGACTACAGAAATTCAGGCTGCACATGACCCAACAATTGATTCCCCGCTTGAACAAACGATCGACGATGTTATAAAACAATTCAGACGTAAAGGCACATTGGCTTCAACAGAACGCACCAGTTTTGTCGTTCATGATCTTACAAGAGGAAAGAAACTGGTTTCAATTAATGAGAACCGTCAGATGATGGCTGCTTCATTAGTGAAGAACTTTGTGATGCTCATATATTTTCATGAAGTAAAACAGGGCAGACTATATCATTCAAATCGAAATAAGGAACATTTAAAAAAAATGATTCGGTATAGTTCAAACACATCAACGAACTATTTTATGCGACTTTTAGGTGGTCCGTACAGAGTCAATAGTAAACTTAGAGCAAATTACCCTGTATTCAAGCACACAAAAATTATTGAATACATACCGGCAAACGGAAGGACCTACCGTAATCTAACCAGTGCAAGAGATCTGAATGAGTTTTATGTGCGGTTGTGGAATAATAAACTTCCATACTCAGACAAAATGAAGTATTATTTTGAACTCCCGAATGGGGATTATATATATAAAAAAACACGTATACCCGCATCTGCTAAAGTTCTCAATAAAACAGGAACTGTTTACGGGTTGATAGGAGATAGCGGCATTATTGTCATGCGTGATCCTAAAGGTAACCTTAGACCTTATGTCTTTACAGGTTTGATTGAAGACAAAACAAAAACAAATACACGCAGGCGACGAATTTCCTTTGGTGCCTGGGTTGGTCAACGCGCCAATATCTTACGTCGTGTATCCGAAAGAGTTTATGATTACATTGACAACACCTACGGCGGCAGTTTCGTCCTTCGCTAATAAATAATAGAAGTCGCTTATGACATCCATTGTAGACATCGGTAAACGAATTGAACTCGTCCCTATAGATCCTCATTTCAAAGATATTACAATAGCACTTTACCGTCAGGAACTTGATTCACGTGCGGTCTTCAAAGTTCATACATACAGTCGTATAGAAGGTTCACCAAAACGAATACAAGAAGTCATCAATATAATGCAGACATTGGGTGGAATGCAAAAGACTTCTGATGGTTTGCTTTTTTTTCCTTGTGGTGATAGACATGAAGCAGCATGTCGGCGGGTTTTCTTAGAGGCATGTAAGCTCACATCGGACACCCCTGTTGAACCACGTCCCCTGAATATTCTTGATAAGAAATCCAAGCTAACTATTTCTGTTGACTCACTTGGAAGCGGTACATACCGTGTAAAATCAAATGGAGAAGGTCGCAGTGCTGAACGGCGTGTCTCCGCGATTGCAGCTGGATTAATCAAATTGGGTGAGATGGAATATGCAGAGGATAATTCGACAGATTCTATTAGATTTACATGCGGACAGTCACACGATGCACTTGTTGGACTGTTATTAGTCCGTGCACCAAACGTCCGTGTTATACTACGAGAACAGGAAGCAGGTACTGCACGGGGTGTGCTATCTGCACCAAGCCAACAAACTTGAGGTAATCACTGTGCAAAATGAACAGCACGTTATCAAACCGATGTCAGGACGTGAGCGTGTGCTTGCTGCCCTGCGCAACGAACCAACCGACCGTACACCTGTTTGTAATCCCACCTCTGTCGCGACTGTTGAATTGATGGATCTGGTCGATGCCCCATTCCCACAAGCGAATCGCGAACCTGAACTGATGGCACGACTTGCTGCTACAGGATATACCGAACTCGGTTTTGATACCATCATGCCGGTCTTCACAATTATCCAAGAATCCAGTGCACTCGGATGTAAAATCCAGTGGGAACAAAAAGATAATTGGCCCACGGTAAAAATGCGTGAACCGATCTGGGAAGATGTTGACGATATTAAGATACCAAACGACTTTCTAACCCATCCAGATACACAATGTGTGCTTGAAGCGATCAAGATATTGAAAAAAGAATATGGCGATGAAGTTGCTGTTATTGGAAAAACGATGGGACCATGGTCCCTTGGTTATCACTGCTTTGGGGTTGAACCATTCCTACTGCTTTCCCTTGACGATCCGGGTAAAACAAAACTCGCATTGGATCGTATGAAAGAAGCAACTGTGCAATTCGGTATTGCACAGATAGAAGCAGGAGCAGATGCACTTACACTCCCTGACCACGCTACTGGTGACCTTGTTAGTGGTGAATATTACAAGCGATATCTCCGCGATCTGCACATAGAATTCGTAGAACGAATTCCAATCCCTCTTATCCTACATATCTGTGGACGGACTGTTGATCGTATGGAATACATTGCACAAACTGGAATGGCTGCCTTCCATTACGACTCCAAAAACGAACCGAAAGAATCAATGGATATTGTGCAGGAACGGATTGCACTAGTCGGTAATATCAATAATCCTGAAACACTCTATGCGAAAGATCCGGAAGATGTTCATGCAGAAGTTGTAAAGAACCTTGAGGCAGGTGTTCCTCTAATTGGTCCAGAATGTGCAATTCCCCTCCAAACCACGATTGAGAATCTACAGACTATTCCACACGCAGTACAGCATTGGCATAAATCCCATTGATAACTCCCAGAATGTTCAATCACTAACAAAACACTGCTTTACACACGGCATCAAGACATATCCAAATATTAAATTGCAAGTTCAGACAACTTGACAGTCTGTCCCCCTGCTTCTGCGGACTGGTCAGCAGCAAATACCACGCGGTGTGTTTCAAATGCTGTGTCAAAGTCTGTCAACGGCATCGGTTCATTTTTTTCAATGCTATCAACAAACGCTTGGAACTGTGGTTCGTAAGGATGATCACTAACATCACCAGAGTCAATGAGCGATGTTTCAAGGTTGCTCCATTTACTTTTATCCATGCCTTTAATTTTGGCTGAATAGATACGGTTGTCGAGTAGACTTCCTTCACTTCCAACAAGATGGATGTGGAAATAGTATGGTTGCAAACAATCAACACAAGAGGTGACTTTTCCAATTTTGCCACCACCCTCAAACTTGAGTAGACTCACACTGGTTGTTTTGTATTCGTAAGGTTGAAACGCTTCACCTATTGATTGTGTATGATAACTCGTAACTTCTTCTACATTACCATCCATAAAAAAGAGAAGCGCGTCAAGTGCATGACAACCCGCTGTCAACAACGTGCTACCACCAAAGTCTTTTTTTATGTTCCATTCATATTGTCCATACCAAGGTCCAATACCGTGGTAGTAATCCACCTCTGCGTAGTGAAGTTCCCCAAGCAAACCGTTATCTATAACTGAGCGAATCATTGTGAAATGTGCGCTATAACGGCATTCAAAACAGACACACACATTCACGCCTGTGTTTTTGACAGCTTCACGAATTGCTAATGCATCTTCATAGGTAAGACAGATCGGTTTTTCAATGATGAGATGTTTGCCTGCATTTGCGGCTGCGATTGCCTGTTCCGCATGAAAAGGGTGCGGTGTACATATATCTATGATGTGGATATCTGGATCAGCAATCATTTTATCATAATCAGTATAGGCTTTTAAGGGAGTGCCGTAAGTCTCAGCCAAAACGGCTTCATCATGGGCTCGTCTGGAACAGATAG
>VYFM01000278.1 GCA_009842375.1 Candidatus Poribacteria bacterium
GTGCAGAGTGGACGCAACCTAACAGGTTACGCTACAATTGTGTGCAAGTAATTATAGTTTCCACTATAATACTCTCAAAATTGACAAATCGGATTACATATCTGAAAGTAATACATCAGTTCAATATAAGATATTATACCATATACATGTTCTATATGTTTTAATTTATTTCAATACAAATCTATAGGAAAAAGATAGTGAAATGAGAACCAACTCCATTCAATTTACTCTATATTCATAATATTCACACATACTTTGAAGGCAGCAGGCTTCACATACAGGTGTTTTTTTACAAACTCTTGCTCCGTGACGAACAATCAAAGCGTGATATTCGTTGAATAGAACAACATCATGCGGTAGGTTGTCCATGAAAAGTGCACGTAGACGCTCATAATGGAAGTTACCTTCAACCCATCCCAATCGGCTGAAAAGCCTATAGGTATAGGTGTCAACAACAAAACTCGGTTTTTCTGCTGCATATAGAATAATTGAATCTGCAGTTTCTGGACCAACACCATAAATTGAGAGTAGTTCTTCGCGTAATTCAGTCACATCTTGTTCAAACATCACATCAAAAGGACGTTCAACTATATGTGAAACAAAAGCACGTACCTTCTTCGTTTTCACACGGAAATAACCTGAAGGTCGAAGAAGTTCTTCTAATGTATCTTGTGGAATAGCATGAATCTGTTGGGGAGAGAATGCATCTGCAGCTTTGAGATTATCCAATGCTTTTTCTACATTCCGCCATGCTGTTGCTTGCGTCAAAATTGCACCGAGTGCAACTTCAAAAGGTGTATCTGCCGGCCACCATCTAAGGTTTCCGTGCTCCGCCTGAAGTTGATGAAACAACTCAAGAAGTTTGTTATTAATATTTTCTTCTAAAACAATACGCATATCTGTATTATTAGTAGAGAGTATCCCATATATTACTTGTAGGGGTGGGGTCTCCTCACCTGATTAGAAGTACTCTTTCTGTTTTGTGGGCGAGGCAATCTCGTCCCTACGAAGAAGGTATAATTTTCTGCATGAGATCAAGTAAACGATTTATGAGATAAATTGTAGTATTCCATTTCAAAGAATGAGGATTATGTTATGAATATCAGCTTTAGCACAAGTGTCGGTGGCGGTGCTTGGAGTCTTGAAGAATGTATCGAATGGTCAAAAGCAAACGATTTTGATGCTATCCGACCCAATGCCAACGGTCTTTTCGAACCAAATCAGATTATACAATCAGGCGGGGAAGATGTCAAGCAGATTATAGACGAAACGGACATCTATCTCGCAGCATTAACATCCCATTACAACTTATTAGACGATGATACTGAAATACGTGAAAATGCTCGCAATACGTTGATGCAATCAATTGAAGCAGCGCATACTCTTGATATTCCAGTAATAGTTACTTATGCTGGAAGTCCCGTCAGTTGGCATTTTTATGGACAATTTTCATCTGAACCGGGGAATCCGGGGGATCGTTCCGTTGAACTCGTTGAACGGTTCAAGGAGATGTGGACACCTGTAGTTGCATTGGCAGAAGAAAAAGGTGTCAAACTTGCGTTGGATTGTGCTGTGCGGATGGGAAATATCGCATGCAACCCAGAAATGTGGGAAAGGATACTTGATGCTATTCCATCTGATGCTTTAGGACTATCTTGTGATCCCTCACACTGGTTATGGATGGGGATTCTACCCGCGGAAGATGCTATTCGGATGTTTAGTGGAAAGTGGTATTATGCGGATGTTAAGGATTGTGAAATTAGTTCACGGATGCTTTTCCGGCAAGGGATTATCGGAAATTGGTGGTGGCAATATCGGGTTCCTGGAAGAGGACAGTTGAATTGGGGAACTATTATCGGTGCTTTATTGGAATCTGATTACGATTATGTCCTCTGTGTAGAAAACGAAGATCGTGGTGCTCCAGGATTAGAAGGGTTCGCATTAGGTTGTAGACATCTCCGCCAATTCCTACCGTAATCCTTCATGATACGAAGGTCGGATTATTTCACATCTTGAAATACAACCTGATATATGATAATCTATTGATATATGCAAAAGCAACTGAACCCTAAATCACACAGAATAGTTATCCTTGCTGAAGGTTCATTCGGAGTACTTGAATCAAAAACTGCGACAGTCTTAGTGCGTTATCTCCCTAAAAATGTCGTTGCAGTTATTGACAGTAAGAATGCAGGAAAAGATGTTAGTGATGTGATTGGAATTGGAGAAGGAATACCTGTTGTCAAAAGTCTCAAAAGTGCAATGCATTTTAAGCCTACAATGTTAGCTATTGGTATTGCACCCCCTGGAGGTGAGCTGCCAACACCGTGGCATTCTATACTATGTAAAGCAATCAAATCCGGTCTACACATCATGAGTGGACTTCACTATTTTTTGAGTGATGATGTTGAACTGTCTGAGTTAGCTTCAGTTCATGATGTTGTTCTCTGGGATGCACGTAAACCACCTGAGAACTTACCTGTCGCGACATGTAAAGCAGCTGATGTAAATGCGACTGTAATACTTACTGTCGGATCGGATTGCCGAGTCGGAAAAATGTTGTCAGGCATAGAGATTACACAAACTTCAAGAGAACGCGGACTCAACGCGGAGTTTTGTCCAACTGGACAGAACGGTATTATGGTGTGGGGTTGGGGTATTGCAATTGATGCTGTTATTTCTGACTTCACTGCAGGTGCAGCGGAACAGATTGTGCTCAAAGGTGCAAAGAATCACGATCTACTGATCGTAGAAGGACAAGGATCATTAGTCCATCCGGGATATTCTGGTGTTACATTAAGTTTGCTACACGGCAGCATGCCTGATGCAATGATTTTTTGTCATCAACCTTCACGGAAAAAGGTTGCGCGGTATACAGTACCGCTACCATCTTTATCTGAAATGATCGCCCATTATGAGACGTTAACGGCACCAATAAAACCCGCAAAAGTAATTGGATTAGCACTTAATTGTTTCGATTTATCTGAAAAGGAAACACAAGAAGCGATTACCACAGCAGAGGAAGAAACAGGATTACCTGCTACAGATGTCGTGAAGTTTGGGGCTGATAAACTTGTTGATGCTATTCAAACATTTCAAGGAAATGAACTGTGGGTTGATGGAAAACTTCAGTAAATTACTCATAATGAACGTTAACTCGATACTAATAGAATTCAATGTTTATCCTACATTTCGATCCCTTGCTGTTACATCCCAAGTTTCTCTATAGTATCCATCCGAATCAATAACATAGTAATATGTATGCAATGCAACCGATGGACAAATATGTGTTGGGCAGACATACACCTCTTGCCCTATTTGTATTTGTGTAGAGTTAGGCAAATTTATTGCCCAATGTTCCTCGTGTTGTGTATCAACTTCTGCCTTTTCAATATTCAATATAATCCCGCGAACACCGTCAGGATCAGCAGCGATTGCTTTGTGTCCCAAATCAAGTGTGAAACGTGTTGATGTAGGTATACTTATAACGCGACTTAGTAATAATGCTGCAGGTATAAATCCGAGGTCAGGATAATTTGAAACATATCCATAATCATGGAAGACAAATGTGCCTGGTGATGCTTCTACCCCTGGTGTCTGTGCATATATAGGAAATGTCGGTGTCCCTCCCATAACTATTAGTGGTAACGGTAGTCCTTTTTCAGACAACTTGTCCTGCATCAGTTCAACCTGTGCAAGGCTTTGATTACAAGCATTCCTCCGCTGAACGAAATCTGTATCATGTATGTGTCCATCATAGACGTGTAATCCACACGGTTGTAATCCATCTGACTTATCAATAGTTTCGTATAATTCCACTGCCTTGTCACTAACAGGAATACCTGTGCGGCGCATGCCGACATCAAGATCAAGCATTAGATTAATCTTCAAATCGTATTCAACCGTTGCTGTAGATAGGTCAGTCACTGCATCTTGGTGATCAACGATTACTTTGAAATCTACCTCTGGAAACCGTTGGCATAGTAATAGAAACTTCTTGATATTTGGACCCACCATCTGATAAGCAATCAGGATATCCTTTATTCCATTTTGTGCAAGCATTTCTGCTTCCTTCAGTGTCGCACATTTATGTTTGAGGATACCAGCATCACGTTCCATTTCAACGATCTCTGCAGTTTTGTGGGTTTTAGCATGCGGTCTAAGTTTTGAAACATTTCCATCAACCATCTCTATGGCACGATCAATATTCTTTTTCACTAAATCTCTATACACTATAAGTGATGGACTCGGTATGTCTTCAACGTTTTGTATACGGTATATCTGATCCATGGTCTTCCTCTCATAGGAAATATAAACAAGTTTAACGTCCGTTAAACCGATTCATTGCAGTGAGAATTCCGTCTTGTAAGATAGTATCAACAGCATCGACTGCACGTTCAATCGTCCGTTGAATCTCTATCTCTTCTGATTTTGAAAATTCTGAAAGCACATAGTTCGCTATATCACCAACAGGTTCGCCAATGCCTATACGCAACCGTGGAAACTCATACGTTCCTAGATGTCGAATGATTGACTGCATTCCTTTTTGACCACCATCACTTCCTTTACGTCGTATCCGTATCATACCGATATCTAAATGAATATCATCGTATATGATACATAAGTCTTCAAGCGGAATATCAAACCGATTAATTAGGGCTGCTACCGCTGATCCGCTATTGTTCATGTATGTCATCGGTTTAGCAAGTATGATGGGTGAACCGTCTAATTCTGTATGTATGGTAAGTGAGTTGCAGACTGATGTCACACGTTTAGTGGTTGAATTGTCAGTATCATTTGTAGTTTGTAATTTATCGTAGAGAGCATCTATAACCCGAAAACCGATATTGTGTTTTGTTTTTTCATATCGTAGTCCGGGATTACCGAGACCAATAACCATCTTAGAATGAATATCAGTAATGTTCTTACAATCCATGAGACAATTCGGTATGCAGATTCAATATCGTAATGGCTGGGATATGTTTAGATGACCTGCAAGTGTTTCTACCTCTTTCCCGTCAATTAATATTTGAACATGTTTTACTGCTTCAGGTAATGCATCAAACACAGTCAAAAGTATAGCATTAACAGACATAATCTCTGCAGTAGTTCCCCCGATTTGTCCATCTGTCAAATGGTGTGAAAAATCTAAATATGCTGTCTTTTGAGTATCTATGTAGACTTCATTTAGAAGTGTTCCGCGTGGAATTGGATTTCTATAGTTGGTTGGAGT
>VYFM01000425.1 GCA_009842375.1 Candidatus Poribacteria bacterium
AATAACAACAGAAATGCATTGCATACAGAGAAAAATAATGACAGACAATAAACTATCACTCCCACAACATCAGACAGAAGAAATTCTTCATTTATTAACCAGTGCATCCAATACATACGGACATCTAAACTCTGAATCTATACTGCGAAGTATACAAGAACTCTCCACCGATGATGTAGAAATTCAAATATGCTTTGCTGACATTGTTGTCCCGTTGTTTAAATCCTGCCTAAACACACCCAATCCTGAAGCAGCAATAACTAATTTTTCTCGTTTTGCTCATGTAGCTTTCAATCGTAAATGGATCTATCAACTCCTGCATGATGCTCCTTTTCTGATAGATACAGTCCTGCTCAGTTTCGGTGCCTCTTCATATCTGTCAGAAATACTAATTCGTAATCCTATCTATTTTTACAATATCATTGATGCAAATGTGATGGATTGCACGAAGACAAGCAACACGATGTACAACGAACTTGCCAATTCTCTTGATAGATACCGAGATATTGATCAGAAACTTCGTATCATACGAAGATACAAGAGACGTGAGAGCCTACGTATAGCATTACGCGACCTACTTCAAGTAGAACAAGTTGAAACTACTACATTGGAAATGAGTAACTTAGCTGAAGCTACGTTACAACATTGTTATGAAATTGGCAGAGACCAAATCATGAAACCAAAATATGGGGTTCCACTCAATGAGGAAAGCAACGCTCCATGCCAATTCGCAATAATCGGTATGGGAAAATTTGGTGGTTATGAACTCAACTTCAGTTCTGATATTGACCTGATTTTTGTTTATTCAGACGAAGGGCAAACCGATAAAGGAGTTGACAATAGTGAATATTATTCAAGGTTATGTGAGTTTATCATTAATTCAATGAGTGAGGTAACCGCAGACGGTTATGTTTTTCGTGTGGATATTCGATTACGACCAGAAAGCAGTGCAGGAGTGATCATTCGTTCTATGGAAAGTTACGAAAGCTACTACGAAGGATGGGGCGACTTATGGGAACGTCAAGCGTTAATCAAAGCCCGTCCAGTCGCAGGTGATATAGCTTTTGGTGATGAGTTTATCCGTATGATCCAACCGTTTGTTTATCAACGTTACTTAGATGGTGTCACACTCAACGAGATAAAGGCAGACATTCGCAATACAAAAGCACGTATAGAAGAACGACTTGTAGGAGAAAGAGTAGATCTTGATAAACACGTGAAACTCGGTCCTGGCGCCATTCGTGATATCGAGTTTACTGTACAATGCCTTCAGATGATACATGGAGGTCAGCGAAAGTCTCTCTGCTCACAGAACACATTGGAAACACTTGCTGCATTGAAGGAAAACGCACTGTTACACGCAGAAGACGCAGATGCCTTATCAGATGCATATCGGTTTCTAAGAAGATTAGAAAACTGTATCCAAATAGAGGCTGACCAACAACGTTACTCAGTTCCAGCAAAAGAAAATGAGGAAATTCAACTTGCCAGACGACTAAAATATTACGATGAACCACTTGAAAAATTTAGGCAAGATTATCAAACCCATAAATCACGCGTCCGAGATATTTTTGAAAAAATAATGGATATCAGTGACCCGGATCAATTAGATATAGCAGTACTGATTAGCCAAGATAATCCTGAAGAAATTGAGAAGAAATTGGGAAAGTATGGTTTTGAGAATGTACGTGAGGCACATCGCCTACTACGTCAACTCGCTAACGGTTCGGATGGACAGCAGTTTTCCCCCGCAGTCAGACACACTTTCTTTAAACTCGCACCGACTCTATTAAAATGTTTGAGTGCAGCACCCGATCCTGACATGGCACTAAGGTACTTTGACGCATTCGCCGCGAAGGTCGGGGCAAGGAGCAGCTACTATACAATGTTCATGGAAAGGCGGGGGGCACTTGAAGCACTTACAAGTGTCTGTGGTTCAAGTCTCTATTTAGCAGATCTACTGATCACAAGTCCAGAACTGTTTGATCTATTGACAGTGCCAACATTCACCGAATTCCCCAAAACACTTAAAGAAAAACAGGACGAGGCGATACAGATCCTTGCGAATACTCCTGACCAGCATGTTCTAAGGGCAATTAGAAGATATAAAAACGATGAGATATGGCGTATCGCTTTACGAAATATCATCGGTAATGCCGATCTACCAACTACTACCGAAGAACTCTCTGATTTAGCAGAGGCAATATTACATGCAATCTATCAACAGATTGATGCTCAGTTACGAGAAGAACACGGAACGCCGCAAAGTGAAGATGAAACCCCAGTGACTTTTGCAGTCATAGCAATGGGCAAATTTGGTGGTCGTGATCTTAACTTCAGTTCAGATTTGGATGTTATGTATGTTTACACAGCAGATGGAAACACATCAAAAGGATTACCAAATTCTGAATATTTTTCATTACTCGGTTTAGAGTTGGTAAATCAACTTAGTGGTGATCATGGACTGAGTATATACGAACTGGATCTGCGACTCCGACCTTATGGAACTGGTGGCGCAATAGCATTACCACTTGAAGGATATCAGAACTACTACGACAATTCAGCCGAAATCTGGGAACGGCAGGCACTTACACGCGCACGTGTAATCGCAGGAGATGTGGAAAACTTGGGGAATCAATATATGGAGATTGCTCATGCCTATTGCTATTCAGAACCACTTACTTCTGACGGTATAGCTGAAATAGTACATACACGACAACGCAAGGAAGCACAAGCAATAAGAAAACCTAAATCACGACGGAGACGGAGTGGTAGAAGTCAAAAATCTACGACAAATGTAAAATCTGGGTATGGCGGACTTGTTGATATTGAATTTGCGGTTCAAACGCTTCAACTTATCCATGGAACAGAAATATCATCTGTCCGAGTCCCAAATACTCTTCTCGCAATTGATAGACTACATTCAATTGGAGTTCTCACAGAACAGCAGCGCGCAAGTTTATCCGAGGCGTATCAATTCCTTCGTCGCGTTGAAAATGCTTTACGGATTGTGCATGATCGAGCATTAGATGCTTTGCCTACAAATCGCACAGAATTGGCACATTTGGCAAAAAGACTCGGATACGAAGACACTGATGAAACACCTATCGTTGAGGCATTTTTACAAGACTATGGCAAGTGGACAGAGACAACTCGCGCTCTTTTCAATGAGATTTTGGTAAAATGAATGTTTTGTCGTCTCTCACATTCACTGATGGGCGAGATTTCTTAACCTTGCTTGTAAATAGTGTATAAGTATATCTAAAATCCACTATAAATACTGTTTCACTCAACAGTGTTTGAATTTGTTACGTATATCATGGAGGTATTGATGGTTTCCGAATCGTCATCTATAGGTCCCTGTATTCCGAAGAATATCGTCATTTGTGTTGGGGACGGAATGGGTTTTGAAGCAGTCAAAGCAGCGGGATACTATGCCTATGGTGAAACAGGTAACCTGAGCTTTGAAAAGTTTCCTTACCATGCGGAAATAGCAACCTATGCCGCAAACACACCGATGACCGACTCCGCTGCTGCCGCAACTGCAATGGCAACAGGACATAAAGTTAATAACGGTGTAATTAGTATGGAGATTCCTGGCAGTGGAACACCATTAAAAACGCTCTTAGAGATCGCGAAAGACCTAAATAAAAAAACTGGACTTGTCTCCACAACTTACATTACCCACGCTACTCCCGCCTGCTTTGGGGCACATAATCCTCAACGAAATAATCTTGGTGAAATTGCACATGACTATCTCCATTTAACTCGTCCTAATGTTCTATTGGGTGGAGGTGGCAATGGAATCACTGAAAATAGTGCTGAATCTGCTGGTTATACTGTTGTAACTAATAGAGGGGAGTTATTAGGACTGAATACTAAAACAGAAACCTTTGTTTCAGGGCAGTTCGGACAAACCAATATACCATACATGTTTGATGGCTCCGACAATCTACCTCAATTGTCGGAGATGGTGACCATAGCATTGGATATACTTACTAAGAACGAAGAAGGGTTTTTCTTACTACTGGAAGGTGGTCGCATAGATCATGCTGGTCATTCCAACGATATTGAACGCCAACTTTTGGAAACCGTCGAATTTGCTAACGCAGTTCAAACCGTATATGAACGGGTTTCAGATAATGACGACACCATTATTCTTGTCACTGCAGACCACGAAACGGGTGGGTTACAGGTACAAGAAAACAGTGGACAGGGAGAGACCCCTAAAATTACTTGGACAACAGGTGGACATACAGTCAGTAATGTTCCACTATACGGTTGGGGAATGAATGCAGAACACGTTGAAGGGGTACTAAATAATACTGACTTGATTAAGATAGTGTTAGGTAATAATGATTTCACTGGGGTGCAGCTAAGCCTTTTGTAATCTATGTTCCCACTATTGTCTATCGCGTTGTAGTCAAAAAACTTATGAATGTTATCACTGAAATATATCAAAGAAATTTTTTACTGGTAGCATTCCATAACACAATCAGACTATATAAAGAAACAATATAATATAAGGAGATTTTAATGAAAAAAACATCTTTACATTTGTTAATCTGTCAATTTCACTATTGTCTGTTTTATTACTTTTACAACCTACTTGTATAACCCATGCAGAGGAAAACTTAAACCAAGGAGAAGAGGCAGAAACTGAAACCGGATCCGCACCAACAAAGAATATATATGAACTTGATAAAATCTTAATCGAAGGTGAAAGGATCTATTCTACAGCATCCTCAAGGATAATACGAGATTTTGACCTAAACGTGCGTCCAGTCAGAACAGCACAAGATATGCTACAATTCGCTCCTGGACTTGTAATTGCACAGCATGCCGGCGGAGGCAAAGCAGAACAGATATTTCTACGGGGGTTTGATGCTGACCATGGAACAGATGTTGCCATCTCATCTGATGGTATACCCGTAAACATGGTCTCGCATGGGCACGGACAAGGATATGCTGACCTTCATTTTACCATACCAGAATTGGTGGATTCAATTGATGTGTTTAAAGGTCCCTATTTCGCCAGACATGGTAATTTCTCGACTGCTGGTTCTGTTATGTACCACACAAAAGACCGTATTGATGGAAACCTTATCAAAGTCGAAGGAGGTAGGTTTAATACACAAAGATTTACCGGAATGTTTCAAATACCAACTATCAGTGAACGTCAAAATGCTTATTTTGCAAGTCAGTATTATACTACGGATGGTGCTGTTGAA
>VYFM01000683.1 GCA_009842375.1 Candidatus Poribacteria bacterium
TGAAGTAAGAAGTCTTTTCCGCGTTCATCCGCGCAATCCGCGTCCTCCGCGATTCTGACAATACACATGCCGAAAACTTTACATACCCCATGTATTCTATAAAAAATGACACTTTATTAGAAATGGTATAACGTCTTATTTTGAAGTGTTTGCACTACGAGGATATATTAAGATAGCATCAGAAATAGAACGTCCCTGATACTGCGGCATAGGTCGTATCCTACGGTTACCGCGAGCAGTTCTCGCGTTCCGCTGAGGAGCCGCACGAGTGGACTGTGCTTTGTCTGCTGTCGCAGTAACTTTATCATCTATCTTAAGTTGTTTGTCAGGTTCGGTAGATTGACCGTCTTTCTCAGGTTGCGTTTCAGGTTCAGTAGGTTTAGTGTTCTCTTTAGATTGCTTCTCAGGTTCGGTAGGTTTGATCTTTTTCTCAGATGGTTTGTCTGGAGAAGTAGGTTTGGATTCCTCTTTGGAAGAAGGACGCGGTCGTTCCCACTTAACACTGACAACCTGATCCTTTATCACCATCATTGACGAACCCCCACCATCCAAATTAGCAGCGTCTGTTGCTCCCCATTCCTGAAACAGTTTTGCAAGTTTTGGCAACGTGACACCACGACGAACACGCGGATCAGCACCTGTTATCGTAACAAAAAGTAGTGTGCCATCCTCTTTTTTACCCACTGCAGTTCGAGGATGCCAAAAACTATGAAATGACGGTTTGAATCCTTCCTGCTCAAAAGATTTTGTCGTAGATGCAATGCCATCTCGCACCAACAATGGACCTCCACCGATAATATGTGTGATACTTGCCCACAAGGCACTATCTCCAACACGTTCAGGGATCACCTGCTCTCGAAGTTTGACCTTATCTCCAATGACGACATTTTTCAACAACATTGCTCTTTTCCTGCCATGTGCAGACAGGACATACCCATCATCTGGAATACGTGTACTTCCCTGTCCATCTCGGATGTCAACCACTTTGTCGTTACGTACAACAACTTCAACACCATCGTGCATCGTCAATGTCACTTTGTGAAAGATTGGACGGTAAATCACAAGTTCGTTCCTAATACGTCCGCGATTGATCCCATCAATCTTCAAAGGTGTACCGCTTGGTAAAACAAGGTGGTGGTCAAGTATAATACGGTCAATGTAAGTCTCTATTTTCTCATTAACGGTTTTGAACCCAACAACGACCCTTCCCTGTTCTGGTTCACTGACCCATTCACCATCTATTTTCAATGCACCGACAGATTCCCCGCGAAAGGTTCCTTCCATTTCATAAAATCCGCCATTTATTGCGATGGGGGCTTTGTGTCGTTTTGCGATTGAGGGTAAATTCTCAGTGCCAATAGCAGAATTGAGTGCACTAAGTAGACGGATGTCAACTGCATCCGGCTTTATTGATAGGATATTCGTCAAGACACCATCATCGAATATCTGCCGATGCACGATACCGGACATCATCTGTTTCGTTTCATCTGTCTTTACAGGGTCTGTATAGGATTTAAAATAGTTTGGGATTTTTTCAAAGGGTACTTCTCTGCCAACCCAGATACCGATGGAAAAGATGAGAATAAACCCGATTGTTGTGAATGTGCGCGGGTAACGTTTGATAAAATGGATAAATCTTCGTCCCAAATAGACAATATCAAACATATTTCTGTCAAACGAGAACCATTTATGTTCATTCGACTTCGTTGATAACCCGCCATACCGATAACGGGGCTATTGTCAAGACGTATCAAGACTTGTTGTTAGGTTTTCAATCCTATCTTCCCATTCATCACATGTCGCGTGTGTCAACCTAACTGAAGCACCAATATAATTCGTTGGCGCACTGAGTGCCTCACGTTGCGGTTCAGTCAACTTATCTAAGAACGGTCTAAAGGTCTCGTCCTCCCATAGTAGTGTTGTCAGACTTTTTCCAGTCTGATGTACTTGTCCAATCAACTTACGGGTATGGTCGTATGCATCTGGAAACCCGTAATACGCCATCAAAAGGTAGATCGGTTCAGCGATTGTGTCCTCTGCACTCATATCAAGATTGCGTTTCATGTTTTCCACTTTGACATCCATCTCATCTAAGGCACGTCGCAATCGATAGATTGAATAATCAAAAGCAGTAACCAATTCTGTCAAGAATCGACTCGATGCAGAATTGGTCAAATCACGTTGGTGTTCTAATATACTATCCATAAAGACGGTCTGCATACGTGGCACAAACGCTTTCCACAGGCTCTTTATGTTCTCATAAGCTTCCGGATTGACTTTGTGCGGCATCGTAGAAGACCCAACCAGTTGTGGATTATATTTCCTACCTACCTCAGCAATTTCAGTTCGATAGAGGTGACGCATATCGTCAGCAAAATTAGCCAGCACTGTATATGCTGCAGTCACCTGATACGCCAAGTCAGAGATAAATTCCGGTTCCACACACTGTGTTGAGGTATGTGTATCCGAAGGTTTTAGATCAAGTAGTGCCAGAAAATCGGCTTCAATCTGCTCTGGATGTTCATGTATCAGTGAAAGTCCGTTAAACGCCCCTACTGCACCAGAAAACTGTCCGCGTAGATTTTGTCCTGCTTCGTGTATCTTCTCAGTTCGCGTGCCAAGTCGACTGATGTAAAGTGCCAACGCATAACCGAATGTTGTAGGTTCTGCGTGTTGTCCGTGCGTCCTACCAATCTGTGGAGTTTCTGCATGTTCACGCGCCAAGTCAATTAATTGCTTCACCAACGCAATCATGTCAGGAACAATTACATTTTCAATCACTGCCTTGAATCGCAGTGAGGTAGCAGTATCCAAGATATCAGCGGATGTCGCGAACAGATGAACATAAGGGCGTGCTTCCGGACTAATTTTACTCCGAATCACATTGACAAGTGAACGGATATTATGCCGAATCCGTTTCTGTTCCTCGTAGACCGCTTCCGCAGTAACCTGTTCCACTGCCTGTTCCACTTCATCAGCAATTTCTGAAGAACAGACTCCGTAGTTTGCCAATGTGCGTGTCAACGCTGCCTCCACCTTTGCTTGATAGGTAACATATCCCGCCTCGGAGACATAAGGCAGGAGTCGTTTCATAAAAGTTTCATCGCCGCCATAGTATCTGAAATCTAAAGGACTGACGGCTTCATATAACTGCATAGAACACATTTCTCCAATTTTTTTTGGATAATTGTATATTAAATGAATGAGAATGTAAAGGGTTTTGTTGGTTAGATGATTGGAGGGAGTGTAAAGTTTTTGGCAAAAGGTTATCCCACGCTCAGACATATCGTAGGGGCGAGGTCTCCTCGCCTATTCTTCTGTCAGCATCACTGAAACCACTGAAGTAAGAAGTCTTTTCCGCGTTCATCCGCGCAATCCGCGTCCTCCGCGATTCTGACAACACACATGCCAAGACTTTACATACCCTTGATTGGAGCAACCTTAACCTTTGATTTTCCAACAATTATGTGATATACTTTGAGACATATTTGCATAAATAAAATATAGACAACGCCCAAAGAAATCATAACCAGAAGAGAGGTCGTTCTTTGTCAAAAAATGTGATGATTATCGCGGGTCCAAACGGATCTGGTAAAACGACGTTTGCTACTGAATATCTACGATCTTCTGAAATTTCTGAATACATCAGTGCTGACGCAATCGCAGAACAACTCGTCTCTATAACAGAAGAATTTAGCAAAGTCCGAATCCAAGCAGGACGTATGTTTTTTGACGAAATCCACCGTCTCATTGAGACAGAAAAGGATTTTATTGTAGAGGTTACCCTTGCGGGGAAAGGATTTCAGCGTATAATCTCTGAATTGAAAGATGCTGGATATACGGTGACAATTATCTTTCTCTTTCTTAAATCACCTGAAACATGTATCGCTCGTGTCAAAAATCGGGTAAGAGCAGGTGGTTATCATGTGCCAACGGAAGACATTGTAAGACGTTTCTATCGGAGTAAATATAATTTTTGGTATATCTACAGAAATCTTGTAGACCGATGGAAACTGATCTATAATTCTGGTGAACTACCTCAAGAAGTTGCTTTTGGGGAAGGTGATCAACTTACGGTTATAAATAATGATTTTTTTCAGATGTATATGCAAGACATTAACACTGGAGGAATGTAATGCGTCAAGACGAACTAAACCTTGAAACCTACAAATGGGCACATGAAATGCTGCAGATTGCAAACCGTGCTGCCAAAAAGGCACAAGAAGAAAACCGCAAAAAAGGGATCCCTAATGTCTATGATATAAACGGACACCTTTACTATGAATTACCAAATGGGGAACTCACAAAAGAAGATCCGATGAAGAATGTTGAAAGTGCAGATGCATAGATAGAAGTCTTTATACGACCTATCGGGATAACGGAATGGAGATGTGAGGAAAAACATGCACAGTGACTTACCGATACGCCTCTTTCAGATTCCCCCAAGTAGTAGTATATTTCCCCTGCGGTTCAACGTTGAGCGGATCCATCATTCTCGTTAAGTCTCCTTCACTTAAAGCCCTATTGTAAATAACGATTTCATCAATTAACCCTTCAAACCAATCAACATCCCTACCTCTACCCGTACCATCATGGTATTTTGTATGTTGGCTAACATGTGCAATACCTATATCTTGTCCGTGTGCTTGTAGATATGCGCCTTTTGTTTTCTCAATAAGTCTACCATCCATCCACATCTCAAACTTGTCAGATTGTACTTTATTCGTAGCCCTACGGATAACTAACGCAACGTAATACCATCTTTTGGACTTTATGGTTGAAAAGATATAGGCTCCGTTCCAGTTAATACCCGGAACATTCCAAGCCCCCACATACACCCTATTCCTATGGACATATATGGCTAAACCCTTTGTAATACCACCTGCTTCAAAAATAACTTGTTTCGATGATTGACCAGCATTTTCACAGTAAAACAGCGTGCCAACAGTGCGGTTAGAAAATGTACCACCCGTGTTGATGCCGCGCGAATCCGGGATTTTAATTCCTTGTCCACCAACAAACTTCATAGCATTCCCAGAGATACCTTTAACCGATGTTGGTTTTCCGACAAAAGTACCATGCAATCTCCTGTTTGAACTATCCATTGCAGTCCCATCATCAAAATTCCAATATGCATCTGGTCTTGGTGGGACAGCGTATACATCCAAAGTAATCAAAGTTAAGAATATAAACAAAACACCGATATGACATAACGGTAATATGGAACA
>VYFM01000063.1 GCA_009842375.1 Candidatus Poribacteria bacterium
TTAATCTTTACTAATATTTCTAACATATTTATATTTCCTTTCCATGAATGCTCCGCCTTCACACTGGGCTACTCGTTTCCGAATTCTGTCAAAACACCTTCCAAGAGTCAACCTCCTCTGTCAACTTCCGTAATTCTGAATCCAGTATCTCCTTCATTTCCTGCTCTGATGTCGCACCCATCAACGCTTTCACGACACGGCTCGGTAAAGCAAAAAGCCGTTCTCCGAAACGCTTACTTATATCCATAATTCGCGACTCAACAATCTCCTTCTCAACATAAACAGATTCATCAACATCAAGGGAGTGGCGTTCCCTTTTCTCTGCGATTTCAGCGCGATTAGCTTCGTGTTTCGCTTTGCGCGTGTCATACGCCATTTTCATTTGCTTCAACTGATTCAGAGAATAACCTGCTCCCTCCTCGTCGTAGATTATGAAGTCTTTGGTATGATACCACTCCAGAAACGCAGAGAAATCGTCAAGCGGGCATCCTTCCGAATTAACAATATTGTCCACCTGCCGAAGTGATATATTCAACAGATCCGCAATGTTTTGACGCGTGATCGGAGTTCCGTCCACCCATTTCCACGAGTATTTATCTGATTGACTTTTGGGTCTTCCTTGCTTTTCACTCATCCATCTTCACCA
The DNA here is from genome assembly GCA_009842375.1 of Candidatus Poribacteria bacterium. Classification (GTDB taxonomy): domain Bacteria; phylum Poribacteria; class WGA-4E; order WGA-4E; family WGA-3G; genus MSPOR6. The sequence goes on from VYFM01000063.1 coordinate 647, forward strand.
GTTGAGAAATCAAACAAACGAGACGTAACCCAAGCTTGCAACACCGCTGCAGCTTGAACGATCTCCTCAAATAATTCAACATCATTCTTCTCAAGTATAGCTTTAGACATTTCTCCAACTTCTTCAACAAATATCGCTAACCATTTTTCGTCCGGGTGATTTTGCTTGCCCCATTTACGATCTTGATATTCCCTTTCTTGCTGTATAAAGTCTTGAAATGTTTGAATTGTAATTTCCGTTTTATCCAAACTGCTGGAGTTTACAGACACTTCGTAACCCTCCCTGTTTATCTAACTTATGCGTGACCTGCTCAAGCACATATTCCGTATTGAAAGACTCATCGGGGAATCCCTTCAAGTTGATAACCTTCTCCGCGAGTAATCCCGCAATTGTGGGCAATGTGATCTCTGCAGTCAACGATTGCCGTGTCATGTTTTTTAGAATTGTCTCCGCAGCATCCAAAGCAGATTGCCGGTCTGGAAAAGTGTTGTTGATTACCTTCTGCGGATCACCTTCACCGGCAGTCACTTTTTCCACTTGTCCTGCGGCAGCGTCCTGATACTTCGCTGTCACAGAAGCAAAACGAGACCGCTCCACAGTAATAAAATTATACGATGTTACCTGATTCTCTGCAATCTCAAGCTTGCCGATTCTGCGGGAATCTTTTTTCTCAATTATAACCTGATTATCATGATATTTCACAAATGCATCGCGATTGCGCGCAATTCGCGATAAAATCTGAGCATCGCTTTCCCCGACCTGTGAAGTATGCGGCATAGCGATGTTTACCAGTTCCGATGCAACTTTCGCTGTCAATCCTGCAGTACTACACACATCCTCAACAATCTCAGAAAAGGTTGTGCCTGCTTGCCACTCTCGCTCGGTTGTCCCCTGCAATGCACCAACCGCAGCATCTTGAGACTGAGGTTGACTAATACCTCTCACAGATAACACCTTCTCGGGACCCGATAACGTGTTCTCCTGTGCAACGAATTTACCAACTTGCCATAGTCCCTCCTCAGCATAACCAATCTGCACCTCAAATACGACACCCGGTTTCGGAATGGCGAAACTACCATCCCAATAGAGCGAAAAATCGGCAGTGTCACCCGATGTGCTAACTTTATCCGTGACAGACAAAGATATAAATTTATCGTCAATTTTATCAGCAATATTATTACCATCTGAAATTATGGCAAAAACAGGTGTTATCATAGTATTGTCCTTGATTTTTCGCGTAATTTTTAATATAATATTATTTAGACTTAGCGCGCCAGTTCAGTACCTAAACTACCCGCAGAGACACAGGGACTCAGCGGGTTTTTTAGTTACTGCCTCTCGTTATTAATTTCAATTACGATTCCGTGTTCTTTGAAAAACGCAGCCTTTTCTTCCGCAGATAGTTTTTCCTGTGATATTTGATAATCTTTTGCTCGTGGTGGAAATAAAATCGCCACAGTCTCTTTGGAATAGAGTTGATCCAATCGCGCAATCAACTCACCATCAACCATCTTGATATTCCCTTCAGCATACATTGTTCCTTGACGGATTTTGCCCGACTTGTAGACAACCGTGAAAAGAACACGGAGTTTGGTGTCTTTCATGTTCTCCTTTGTTGAAACCAGTAAAGTTTTTCTCTAAAACACACCAAACTGACCCATGCAGCACCTTCATAACATCCCGTAGCCACTTGCATAGCAACAAACGCTTCTCCGAAATTATTGGAATTAATAATATCTTCCCATGTTCGTTCAAGAACCTCCATCGGTTTCGGACTCCTTTTCATAAAGGACTGCTAACCCCTCATATACCCGAAAAAGTTGAGTCTTCTGCTTTTCGTCAAGCGTTAGCACTCCCTTCATCATCTCTGAGACCCGATTGTCTGAGGTTAGATCAGAAATAGAATATTGTCCTCTTTTAATAAGATAGTCAACCGACACCTTTAAGGCATTAGATAAGCCCTCCAAAGATTTTAAATTGGGAAACCGACTCCCAGTCTCAAACTGACATATAGCACTTGCCGTTAAATTCGCCTTCAAAGCTACATCCCATTGTGTCATCTCCAACTCTAACCGTCTGCTCTTGAGCCGTTTTCCAAAATCAGAATCCATCAATACTCCTTTCTTTATCGGTGCCCCCAATTCTTCCTAAAATTGTTTTTGGACATCATTGATTTGTCTTCACGTCTCCGCTTCATATTCCGAACCAGTGTTCCCAGATACTGCCACTTACCGTACTCCCCTTCGCGTACCAAGACTTTAGACCAGTCCATAGGATACACGTAGTTAGGGTCATAATCATTATCAGACACACGGCAGGTATGCTTATCAACTGGATATGCATTACCGTAATCATCGAATGATACATCACAAGGGATATATTTCCCTTTAGATTTCTTCCAGACGATCCATTCATCGCAGAATTTACATCGTGTTGTGCCATTGAATCCGCCCATGCTTGTCCTTTTTTGACGGTATTAATTGTACGCGCGCGCACATGTTACTATCCTTGTAACCTTGTAACCTTATAACCTATATACATACTCTAAACCCTTTATATATATGTATTTATAGCGAGGTTACACTTAAGGTTACACCGAGGTTACACTACTTCTATGTGTAACCTTAAATTAGGTTACAGGTGTAACCTGTAACCTCGGTGTAACCTTGCCATGAACATAGACCACACTTACGTTTATAGTGAAATAGGTTACAAGGTTACACAGTATATTAAAGAGAAATGTCATCATCCTCATCCTTAGAAAAATACTTTCCTCGAATTTTGGGTTGTTCAATTTCATCGTCTTTTACCATACGCCTAAGAGTTACTTTAATGTGAGAATCGTTTTTGCCTGTCAAATCCTTTATATCTCCGTATGAAAGACCTTCATTCCCTGCTTCTATCAGTAAGGACTTGATTTCTTTTCTGAGTTCGCTTTTATGATATTCAACAGCGTTGCCTTCAAGACACCACACGCCATCATCCATCGTAAAGGCGAGTTGATCAGATAAGATACGTCTGCCCGATATGTGCAAAGTTTTTGATCCACTGTCATGAGATAACATCATAAGAGTGTCGCACCCTGCTTGCATCGCAGTTGATCCTTGAATGCGGTTGAACGAATTTTCCATATCCACTGCTTTCCGGGTATGAGTCACAAGGATTAATGCAATATTGTGTTCATGCGCAAAACGCTGAACAGGTTTCAACATCTCATATTCAATGTCATAAGCAGTACCTTTTTGTTCAACTGCAGGAGAGACATGTGCCCAAGTATCCACAAAAACCACTTCAGATTTCACCTCATCAACATGTTTTTTCAACATGCCTAATCCCAAAGCATCAAATTTGCTGCCAGAAATGTCAGTAACAATATGCAAATTCGCTGGCATTATATTAGATATTTGTGGAAGTCTTTCTTTAAGCAGTGCTGGAGAATCTTCAAAAGACAGATATGATACGTTATGCTTTGCTTCAAGTTCTATTTCAGAAAAGACCATACCGCCACACGCAATTGCAAGAGCCATATTCCAGCAGAAATACGATTTTCCAATCTTGGGTGGTCCTGCCAAAATCGTCAAACCTTCACAAAGCATGTCAGGAATAAACCATTTTGCTGGAGGGATTTCCATGTTTTCAAGTTCTTTTGCAGTTATCCCTTCATACCCCTTTTGTATAGATTCCATCTCTTGAATTGCCTCAGTGATCTCAGCACTCACAAGCTCGTGGTTTTCTCCTTCCTCTATGCGTTGTTGTGCTTTCGCAAACAGCGCAGAAGTTTGTCGAGACAAAGACATTTTCAATATTTCATGAATATAATAAGGTGCTGACTCTGTTTCCACGATTGGAGCTTGTAATTGATATATATAATCTGATCCTCCAACTCTATTGAGTTCACCCATTTTGTCCAATTCCTTCGCAACCAGAATTGGATCAACAGCGTTATGTTCTTCGTAAACACTGGCGATTGCTTTATAGATAAGTTGATGATCTACCGTGCCAAAGTCGGTTTTGGCAAGCAGGCAATCAGCTATCAAAGACGAATCGACCATAAGCATCCCAAGCAAAGAAGTCTCCATTTCTTTGCAATACAAAGATGTCATATAAATCACTCCTTTCTGTTTTGTGCAAATGCAAATAGATAGCAGCATGCACGAATCAGAGAAATATAGTTATGTATCAAAAACAAAAAGCAAAAATATAGGGTTTCGAGTGTTTGTTATCGTGTCATTCTGGCACACGATAATCGCGAGTGTTTTCCAGTTGCCAGTTGGATGGTGGCGGTAGGTCGTGCGACCATGGCAATCCGCCACCTAAACACTCAATAGTAATTATACGCTATATTCTCAAAATTGACAACGTAAAATTACCACGATGTTCAAAAAATAGCATTAAAACTTAATCTGTGCTACAATTATCACAAACACTGGCAACCTCATCTTGTCAGCGTTCAGGGTAGGACAGAGGTTGCAACTCTGTTCTTACCCGCCATTGAATATATTTTTCAATATATTATTGAGCTTTCAAGGTGGTAAAAGTGATTATAGCACAGCTTTTAAATTTAGTCAACTATTTTGTCT
>VYFM01000444.1 GCA_009842375.1 Candidatus Poribacteria bacterium
AAATTAACCTGATTCTTCTTGTTTGCGCGGGCGAGGCGACCTCGCCCCTACTGACAAATATTTGGTACAAGTGCAGTTAAGAAACCGCACCTACCGTCGAAAAATAAGATAAATCTCGCTAATTAGGTATAATACGGCACAAACTAAAAATTTGTGCTACAAAGTGCACTATATTGTTAGAAATGGTGTAAGTATGTATACAATTAGTATAACGCAACACATAAGAACAAGTCAATAGATTGTCAGTCTTGCCCTATGTATTCAATTGTCGCTTATGGCATCTGATTAATCACCTGTTCTACACTTATTAATCGTCTTTAAAATCTTGACTTTGTAGTCCGTAACTCTGCATTCTGTGCTGTAATTGACGACGAGAAATACCTAACAATTCTGCAGCTTTGGTCTGTGTTCCGCCTGTTTTTGTTAGAGCGGCACTGACATATTCCTTGATAATCTCTTCCAAAGAAACGCCACTCTCTGGGATGTCAATATCAAATTCCGTAGACGGTAGAGATGTATCCAAGATTTCTGGAGGAAGTTGATCTAAGTCAATAGAAGCGTTCTCGGACAGAACATAAATGCGATGGAGATAGTTTTCCAATTGACGCACATTACCGGGCCAATTAAAACGACAGAGTGCAGACATTGCACGAGGGGTAACCTGTTTAGGTTCTGCGTCCACATATTCATTGCTGAATTTATCAATCAGGAAATTGACGAGTAGCGGAATATCTTCTATGCGTTCGCGAAGTAGTGGGAGATGAAGGGGAATAACATTTAGTCGGAAGTATAGGTCGGACCGAAATGTGCCGTTTTTCACTGCTTCAACCAGATTCTTGTTTGTAGCGGCAATAACACACACATCTACTTTGATATTTTCCGATCCACCAATCCTGCGAATCTCATGTTTTTCCAACACATGCAGTAGTGTACTTTGCATTTGGACCGAAATGTCTCCTATTTCATCTAAGAAGAGTGTGCCGGTATCCGCAATTTCAAAGATACCTTTTTTCTGCTGGACTGCATCAGTGAATGCCCCTTTTTCATGTCCAAACAGTTCACTTTCGATTAAGGTTTCTGCGATTGCCCCACAATTAATTGACACAAACGGACGATCTTTACGGTTTCCATATTCATGAAGTGCTTGTGCCACAAGGCTCTTTCCACTGCCAGTTTCACCTGTAATAAGAACTTGTCTAACTCCTCGATGAATGACTCTGGACATATTTTTGAAGAGTTGTTGCATTTTGTCGCTTTCCCCTACGATATAATCAATCTGGAAATCATCTGTGGAAGTGATGTCTGTTTCTGGTTCACCGTCAGTTAGAACACCGCGAGATTGCAATGCGCGATTTACCTCTCGCTTAAGCACATCAATCTGAATTGGTTTTTCAAGATAATAAAACGCCCCCTCATTTGCGACAAGATTAACGGCATCATTCAGTTCTGCGAATGCGGTTATAATCAACACTGGTAAACTGGGATCAATCTTTTTTACTTCTCGCAAAAGATCGCGCCCCTCAAACCGTGAGGACATCCACATGTCACTGATGACGATATCAAACATCTGTTCTTTAATTTTTTCAAGTGCCGTAGTACTATCTTCGACCGTAGCAGTATCGTATCCTTCCCGTTGTAATATACGTTGTAGGATAGTGAGTTGTGCTTGGTCGTCGTCTACAATTAATATTGATGGCATTACTAACATCTCCAAATTTTACTATATCTCAGAGGATTTAATAGGAAGCGTTATGTTAAACGCTGTACCCATGCCGACTTTACTTTTTACTTCAACTTTACCTTGATGTGCTGTGATAGTCTGATGTGATATGGCGAGCCCAAGACCGACCCCACCATCCGATTCTTTTGTAGTGAAATATGCATCATAAATCAGTTCTTGGTTCTCCTCTGGTATGCCGATACCGGTGTCCCTTATTTCAAGCATTACATTTGGGATACTACCTTTATCTTCAAAGGTTGTCGTAATGTAGACACTTCCCCCTTTAGGCATTGCTTGTATGCTGTTTTGCACTATGTTGAAAATAGTCTGATGCATTAGCATTTCATCTAACTGCAAATTGGGAAGTTCTGTATAGGATTTTATTATTTGAACATTAGCCTCTTCGGCGATTAGGATAAATTCCGATAGTACAGAATCCAAGAGTTCGTTTAGATTAACCGTTGTCAAGTGAAGTTTTCGCGGACGATTAAGCGTTAAAAATTGTTCCGATGTCTGTTTTAGGTCTCCGATTTTTTCATCGACAATGTCTAATAATTCTATCGCTTCATCGATGTCTTCTGGACTAACTTTGGGTTGTGAGAAGATTGTTTTTAGGTGTTGTGCAGTCATTCCAATGGAATTCAGTGGGTTACGAATTTCGTGTGCGATACCAGCAGCAAATTGACCCAGTGCTGCGATCTTTCTTGAGTGTGATGTTTTCAATTGTAGAAACATCCGCACCAAATTACGTGTGGCTTTGCTAATCTCGTCTGAAGCATACTTCCTATGTAGATAGGATGAGAAATTACCGGATTCAGCATTTTGAATAATTTCGGTCATCCGAGCAAGTGGTTTCATAATCATGTAATTCGTCATCAAAAAAATTAGAACAACAAGCAAAACTCCCACGATTACAATGAAGATAGCATGCATCAACAACGAAGAACGAATGGATTTTGCAATATACGGAACGTCAAATAGCACTCTAATATAACCAGTATTTGCACCTGCAATATGAATCCAGAATGCGTTTTCGTCCTGCCACAAATTATATTTATGTCCACTATCTAAATCTGTAATTTGCCATCGGTTGTTTTGTTCACCTATTTTTACTGTTGCATCTGGTGACAGATAGATTTGGTTTGCAATCAACATCCGCCACAACTCGAAAGGGAACTTTCCTTGGTTAAGTGCGATTTGGTTTTTGTATTCTGATCGTTTTTCCTCAACAGTAAATGTTGTTGATGGTGGTAAATCAAAGTCTTTTGACAAAAGCAATTGCCATACCTCATCTGGAATATCTGCTGCACTTAATGATGTCTGAGAATACATCTGTGTAAGTTCTAATCTTTTTGGCTGAACGGAGTAATTAATAATGATGGATGTAGCACTCTGTTCAGCAATTGTATCAATTATTGCCTCCTTTGTTTCTATTTCTTCTATTTCTTGTTTACCTAAATTAAAATTCGTTGGTTCATCTTGTGCAAGCAAGCTGGAACGGACGCGAGAATCACCCAAAGTAACTTGTACGTTCATCACGTCCTTCATATCTTGATGTTCTTTCTTGAGTTTAGCAATAATCTTGTCAATCCGTTGTGCACTGAATGCTTGTGATGTATTAAGTTCTCCAACAACGGCTTTCAGGATAGTGTTCTCTGCAATTTTCTTCAATGTAGTGCTTTGCTCTGCTCCTAATGCGTGAAGTGCACTCATCTCCTTACGCATTCGTATACTGTCAAAAAAGAAGAATGCGACAAGAACCGCGATGACTGTTAAGTTAATAATCAAAGAGTATTTCCACTGTAGACGCATAATTATGCTCCATCAGCATCCCAGTTTAACCTTTTAACAGCATCCCGCCATTGAGTAAGTCTCACTTCGCGTAGGAAGGCTTCCATGTGAGGTGTAAAAACACGGTCTACCTCTCGATGTATTTTTAGTTCATTAACATCTTCCCACACCCCAGCAGTAATGCCAGCAAGATAAGCGGCACCGAGACCTGTTGTTTCAATCTGCATAGGTCTTTCCACGACTATTCCCAATATATCTGATTGAAACTGCATTAAATAATTGTTGGCAGCAGCACCACCATCCACACGTAATTCTATTATAGGTTCACCTGTATCCGACTTCATTGCAGCTAACACATCGGCTGTTTGATAAGCAATTGATTCCAATGTGGCACGGACAATATGCTCTTGATTTGTACCTAATGTTAAACCAAAGATCGCTCCTCTGGCATCAAAATTCCAATGAGGTGCGCCCAGACCGGTAAATGCTGGTACAACGACAACCCCCGCTGTATCTTTTACACGGTTTGCAATTAACTCAGTTTCGTGAGCAGAATCAACAAATTTTAGACCGTCTCTAAGCCATTGTACTGCTGCGCCAGCAATAAATACACTTCCTTCCAAGGCGTAAACCGGTTCATCATTTAGGCTGCATGCAAGTGTCGTCAATAATCCGGATTCAGATTCTACTCTAACTGAGCCGGTATTTAACATCAGAAAACATCCAGTGCCGTAAGTGTTCTTCGCCATTCCAGGTTGCCAGCAGAGCTGACCGAACAAAGCGGATTGTTGATCGCCAGCAATACCTGCTATCGGGATTCCATCTAATAATGAGATCTCCGCTTTTCCAAAAAGACTCGCGGATGGACAGGCTTCAGGTAGTACAGTCTTTGGGACATCAAAGATGTCCAGAAGACTTTCATCCCACGAAAGCGTATCAATGTTGAATAGAAGTGTTCTTGACGCGTTCGTGTAATCAGTTTTATGAACAGTGCCGTTTGTCAACTTCCATAGAAGCCAAGTATCAATAGTGCCAAATGCAAGTTCACCACGTTCTGCCCTATCCCGCGCGCCACGGACATTGCTAAGAATCCACGCGATTTTTGTGGCTGAGAAATATGGATCAATCAGTAATCCTGTTTTCTTTTTCACCTCTTTTACGATGTATTCTCTTTTGTTTAGATAAACACACCGATCTGCTGTGCGTCGACATTGCCATACAATCGCGGGATAAATCGGATTCCCTGTTTCTCGATCCCACACGACAGTGGTTTCACGTTGATTGGTAATTCCAATTGCAGTGATGCTGCTTTTCTCAACCTTGTCTAATACCTCAACTATTGCATCATGTGTTGTATTCCAAATCTCGTCGGGATCATGTTCAACCCATCCTGGCTCAGGATAATGTTGTGTAAATTCTTTATACGCGTGGACTACGATATTACCATGCATGTCCACAAGGAGGACCATGGTACCTGTTGTCCCTTGGTCAATAGAGAGGACATAGAGTGGACTTAACATTAGGGATTCCGTATATCTTAGATTTCCTTAATTTTATCTGATGGATATGCTTAAAGTCAAGTGAAAACTATTCTCGCATACATACAAACAGATTGTTTGATGTCTACAAAAAACACGCAGAAAGAATTGTTGAAGTTGATATAAGAGGCATTAAAAGGATTCTTTTTTGTTGACAGTCTCAGATTGATATGGTA
>VYFM01000555.1 GCA_009842375.1 Candidatus Poribacteria bacterium
TTAAAAAACACTTGCAAACTACGTTTGAATATGCTATACTTTAAATAAATAAAATCGGTCTATTTAACAATGAAGCAGCAACTAATTGATAGTTTTGGACGTGTCCATACAAACCTTAGAATCTCCGTCACAGATGTATGCAATTTTCGGTGCATTTATTGTATGCCTGAGGACATGGTATTTATGCCAGATACCACTCTTATGACGGACGACGAGATACTACATCTCACACGTATCTTTGTTGGGTTAGGGGTTAACAAGATTCGGATAACAGGAGGGGAACCGCTTGTACGTCCCAGTGTTCCACATCTCATTGAACAACTTGGTGAGATGGAGGCATTGAAAGACATCAGTTTGACCACGAATGGTATTGGGTTAATTACCCAAGCACAGGCACTATATGATGCAGGACTAAGACGTATCAATGTGAGTTTGGATACGCTCAACGAAGAAAAGTTTGAACAGATGACACGACGCAAAGTTCTCTCACGGGTTCTTGAAGGACTTAAAACTGCACATGAATGTGGGTTTAATCCGATTAAAGTCAACGCAGTTGCGATGCGCGGGTTTACCGATGATGAAATCCTGGATTTAGCCACCTTTGCACGTAAAAACAGTTATCAGCTGCGGTTCATAGAGTTCATGCCATTGGATGCAGATGATATTTGGGGACGGAATATGTTCATCCCCGGTAAGGAGATTATTGATAAGATTAGCAGTGTATATCCATTGGAAAGGTTGTCTTTAAACGGAGATTCAAAGAGTGATACAGCACAACGTTACCGCTTCGCTGATAACGGTGCTGAACTTGGTGTCATACCTTCCGTTAGTGAACCGTTTTGTGAAAGCTGCAACCGTATCCGTCTCACAGCTGATGGTAAGTTCCGAACGTGCCTTTTCTCACTCACAGAGACCGATTTACTCACGCCATTACGTGAAGGTGTTTCGGATGAAAAAATTGAGAAACTCATAATTAATGCAGTAGCAGAAAAAGAGGCGGGACATAAAATAAATGCTGCTGACTTTATTAAACCTGAACGGAATATGTCAAGGATTGGTGGATAAGCAATAATACATATCTGAATAATTAATCTAAGTATAAGGAGTCTGAAGTTAAGAGATGAGCAATGAATTAATAATTAAAGATTTACACATCAGTGTACAAGGTAATCAGATCATCAAAGGTTTAACTGTCTCTGTCAAACCGGGAGAGGTACATGCGCTTATGGGACCGAACGGGTCGGGTAAAAGTACGCTTGCTTATGGATTGATGGGTCATCCCTCTTATGATATTGATTCTGGTGAAGTAATCTTTAATGGAGTTGATGTTCTGGAATTGGAACCGAATGAACGTGCAAAATTGGGGCTTTTTCTTGCTTTTCAATACCCGACAGTTATCCCTGGTGTCAGTTTAGCGAATTTCTTGCGTAGTGCTGTCAGCGCCGTCCGTTCTACTGATACAAACGGTTCTGATGACACAGAACTTATACCGATGAGGGAATTTCGTAAGGAACTACGTGAAAAAATGGATCAACTCGGTATGGACGATTCGTTCGCAAGGCGTTATTTAAATGATGGATTCTCGGGTGGAGAGAAAAAACGTGCTGAAATCCTACAACTTGCAATGCTTGAACCGAAAATTGCTGTACTTGATGAAACTGACTCAGGACTTGATATTGACGCTGTTCGCATTGTTGGCGAAAGCGTGAATAGTTTGGTTGGACCTGAGCTCGGTGTTTTCATAATAACACACTATCCACGTTTGTTGGACTATATTCGACCACAGTTTGTACATATCCTACTTGATGGTAGAATTGTGGAATCTGGTGGCTGGGAACTTACACAGATATTAGAAGAAGAAGGCTACGATCCGATAAAAGAAAAACACGGAATTGCTGAAGTTGTTCAGCAAAATTGATTATAAAAGGAGGAACATAAAATGGCAACCCCCGAAACGCAACAACTTGAAGAAATGGGTATCAGTAAAGACTATAAATACGGGTTTCACGATGATGTTAAGCCTACGTTTAAATCCCGAAAAGGATTGGACGAAGAGATTATCAATCAGATGTGCGACATTAAAGAAGAACCCGATTGGATGCGTGAGTATAGACTCAAGGCTTATGAAATCTTTAAACAGAAGCCGATGACGAAATGGGGTGGTGATCTTTCGCAACTCGATTTTAACGACATCTATTACTACGTCAAAGCCTCTGACCGAAGTGAACGGAGTTGGGATGATGTGCCAGAAGACATTAAGAAAACCTTCGACCGACTCGGTATACCAGAAGCTGAACGGAAATTCCTCGCGGGTGTCGGCGCACAATATGATTCCGAAGTCGTCTATCACAACCTTGTTGAGGAATTGGACAAAATTGGTGTCGTTTTTGTTGATACGGATACTGCTGTCAAAGAATATCCTGACCTTGTGAAGAAATACTTCGGTACCATTATTCCGTCTGCTGATAACCAATTTGCTGCCTTGAATAGTGCTGTATGGAGTGGTGGTAGTTTTATTTATGTACCACCCGGTGTAAAGGTCGACCATCCATTACAGGCATATTTCCGTATCAACAGTGAGAACATGGGGCAATTTGAACGCACGCTTATCATCGCTGACGAAGGTTCACAAGTACATTATGTTGAGGGTTGTACAGCACCAACATTCAGTAGTGAATCCTTGCATAGTGCAGTTGTCGAGATTATATGCATGAAAGGTTCGCGTGTGCGTTACACGACTATCCAGAATTGGGCAGGAAATGTCTATAATCTTGTCACCAAACGTGCTCTTGCTTATGAAGACGCACAGATGGAATGGGTTGATGGTAATCTCGGCAGTAAGTTGACGATGAAATATCCGAGTGTCTATATGATGGAACCCGGTGCGCGCGGAGAGATTCTATCCATCGCTTTCGCAAGTAAAGGACAACATCAGGATGCAGGTGCCAAAGTCTACCATTGTGCACCGCACACTACCTCACAGATCACGTCAAAGTCCATTAGTAAGGATGGCGGACGTTCCAGTTATCGCGGTTGGGTTGACGTTGCAAAAGGTGCAAAGGGATGCAAATCTCACGTTGTATGTGATGCGCTTCTCCTTGACAAGGATTCTCGCTCAGATACCTATCCGGTGATTGAAATCAATGAAAACGATACCAACATAGAGCACGAGGCTCGCGTGAGTAAAATTGGTGAAGAGCAGCTCTTCTACCTAATGAGTCGTGGACTAACGGAAGAGGAAGCATCCACTATGATTGTCAACGGGTTCATTGAGCCACTTGTCAAAGAACTGCCGATGGAATATGCTGTTGAGATGAACCGTCTCATCCAACTTCAGATGGAAGGTTCAATTGGATAGGAGAGGGTGCTGCATTGCAAACAGGTAATTTTACAAAAGACTATGTTGAGAAAATAGCACGTGATGAGCCTAAGTGGATGCGCGACAGACGGTTAAAGGCATACTCTCTTTACGAATCGTTGCCGATGCCGCATACGACTGAAGATGATGTTTGGCGACGTACTGTTGATATGCGTACCCAGGATTACTGGCGTAGAACTCGTCGGAATCTGCGTGGGTTTGCTGTTGAAAATTATCAGCCCGTTGCCGAAACAAATGGTAGTGTGTCGACTGAAGTAGACGGTGGTGCGGGGGTTTATGTCCAAGTTGATGGGAATCCTCAAAACACATACTTGTCACCTGAATTAGAAAAAAAGAATGTCTACTTCGCTGACTTGCACACTGCACTAAAGGAACGCGGTGAACTCATCCGTGACTACTTTATGACAAAGGCAGTCACTTTAGAAACGACCCTTAAAAGTGGAAACTTCGCAAGTAGTAACGCTTTTGACGCACTCCATGGGGCATTTTGGCGGGGTGGATATGTTATCCACGTTCCGAAAAGTGTCAGAATAGAAGATCCGTTACGGGTGTTTATTCGTCATTCCAAGGATCAGCACGCGGATTTGTCGCATGTCCTACTCATTACTGAAGAAGATAGTCAAGTTGTTATTATAGAGGATAATGCATCTGATGATCCAAATTCAGGAGGCTTACACTGTGGTGCAGTAGAGATTTTCGCTGGACAGAATTCCAATGTAACTTATGTGCAGGTACAACATTGGAATCGTCAGGTATGGAATTTTGCTTCACAACGTTCTGTTGTAAGCAAAGATGCGCAGCTTCACTGGGTTTCTGCAACCTTTGGTGGGAAATTAAGTAAACTGAATCAAGCGATTATCTTAGATGGGACTGGCAGTAATGCCCAATTGTTAGGTTTAGCATTTACCGATGCACGACAACATTTAGATGTTAGTACTGCACAGGAACATTTGTCTCCGTATACTTCAAGCGATTTACTCTATAGAAATGTCCTAAAAGATAGGTCGCAAACGGCTTGGGGTGGTAACATCTATGTTTATCCCGGTGCAAACTATACCGATGCGTATCAGAAGAATGATAATTTACTGCTGAGTGAACGCGCACATGCAGATACATTACCGGGATTAGAGATTGAAGCACATGAAGTTCGATGCACACACGGTGCTACTGCCGGACAAATTGATGCAGAGCAAGTCTTCTACTTGATGAGTCGTGGTATACCTTATGATTTAGCCGAGAAACTTATTGTTGACGGGTTTTTTGAACCTGTCATGGAACGTATCCCCCTGGATGCTGTTCGAGAAGAAATGCAAGAATTTGTCTCACGTAAGTTAGAAACATAGTTAACGTAAGCACGTCGTATGACAGTGCCATACTAAAAAGGAGAATACAACAATGGATCAACCCAAAATTATCGCATACATGAAACCTGTCTGTGGCTGGAGCAACGGTGTCCGTGCCATATTCGACAAATATAATTTAGAATACGAAGACAGAGATATTATCAATAACCAAGAAAATTATATTGAAATGGTTCAGAAGACAAGGCAACAATTCCAACCTTGTGTCCAAATTGATGACATCATTCTTGCTGATGTGAGTGGGGATGAAGTTGAAGCGTATCTGCTTGAAGAGGGCATTGTAGCACCCAACGAAGCTGAAACGGATGTTCCTACGGATCAGGCATGCGAAGATCACGGTCCATCTCCTGTGAATATTGGATTCCCGAGTAGGTAAAACCAATTTCATTACATTCTGATATGCGCGCTGTCCAAGCGCGCAATTTCATGTTATGATTCAATAGATTCAAGATTAAGGAGGAGTTAGGGTAGGTTAGGA
>VYFM01000522.1 GCA_009842375.1 Candidatus Poribacteria bacterium
CTGTTAGAATCAGGAATTGAAGACTATGATGATCAGTTGAAAATATTGCAATCGGAACGTCTGAAATTTATACGCCTCTCCATGACAGATGGATTCGGGGAAGAGGAAGGAGCCTCCAAAGAATCATGGTTATTACATCTAAAACAGCTTGAGGATTCGCTTGGACTCAGACTCAAGTCACTCAAGCAAGCGATACAAGAAGCCTCAGAATCTTTTGTGAAAACAGAGGCACAATAAATGTTCCAATCTCGTTTATTCCAATCTGTTCAGTTATTATGTTTCCTCATATTCCTTTTTCTATTGTCTGCTATTGGGAAAGTTTTTGCTCAAGAAACGGATAGTAATGGGTTAATCAATAAGGCAATTCGGCAACAAAACTTGGGTTTAGCGTATCTTGAAGAATCACAACCCCTAAAGGCTGTAAAAGCCTTCACTGAACTCATTGAACTTATACCCACTGAGGGAATTGGTTATGGTAACCTTGCTGTCGCACATCTGCGGTTACGTCAACATGATGATGCAGAACAGTGGGTAAAACGTGGTATTGAAGTCGTTCCGATGGATAGCCATCTATATTTTATATTATCCGAAGTCTATCAAGTAAAAGGACAGACCGCACAAGCGATTGATACATTAAAAGAGGCTGTTAAGTTAGCACCTGAAGAATTGGAATTCCGGTATAAATTGGCACAGCATTATCTGGGACAACGAAATAATCCAGATGCTAAATATGAAGCAGTATTTCATTTGCAGGAACTTTACCAACGTACACCTGTAAATGTTGTTATTCTGATGAAGTTGACGCAGGCACTGATCGGACAAGATAGACTGGAAGATGCAGGAAAACACTGTCAAGAGTTGCTTATTTTGTTAGGAGATACCGATCCAGATAAGTTAGCATATCTAACACAGGGAATAGATGCAATAGAGAATGATGACCAAGTGTTAGCCTCACGAAATCTACGTATTTTTGAAAATTTGCATCGTGCCAGTCCACGCTATCAGCAAGGGATTGGTGAATTGGTTACCAATATCCTTGGACATCCTATAGAATCATTTCGACCAGGATTTAAAGCGCGGATTGTAGCAAAGTTGAGTCCACCCATTGACGTGGAATTTGTTGATGTCACGGAACAATTGGGGCTACTTAAAGTAATAAGTGAATCCCAAGAAAAAAGATCCGTACTTTTGTTTGATTACAACAATGATGGAATATTGGATATTTTTACAACATCACCTGCAACGCTTTTTAAAAACGGGGACGGTAAATTTGTTATTGACATACATCTTCCAATAAACTTAGGGCAAAATTCTCATAATCCAAACACCGTTTCCTACGCAGATATGGAAAAAGATGGAATACAAGACATCTTATTTGATGTGCTTCTGCCTATAGATTATGATCATGATGGTGACCTCGATCTACTTTCCAATAAACCCGGATTGACATTGCATAGGAATAATGGGGAGGGTGAGTTATCAGATGTAAGCGACCAGACTTTCATTTTTTCGGATAGAGAAGAGGAAAAACAGAGAAATCCTATAGAAGCACTCGCAGCAGATTTTGATGACGATGGAGATATTGATATATTTTCTATACATGCTGAGATGGGATGTACACTATACGATAATCTCCGTCAAGGGAAGTTTCGTGCGATAACCAGCAAAATTGGAATCTCTCAAGATATTCGCTACACATCGGTTACGAAAGGTGACTACGATAATGATGGAGATATTGACCTATTCTTATCTTCCACAAATGGTATTTATCTTTACCGAAATAGAGGCGATGTGACATTTGTTATTGATAAACGATCAGAAGATCTATTAGATATAAAACATGATGCAGCACAATTAAAGACACTTGATTACGACAATGATGGGTTTATGGACCTGTGGGTTATTAGCAAACAGGGGTTATTATTATTCAGGAACGATGGAACAGGTCGTTTCACCGATAACAACGATATAATAAATACTACTCCACAAAATCCTAAAGGTATCGCAGGTGCTGTTGGTGATTATGACAATGATGGAGATTTAGATCTGTTCTATATCAACGACAAAGGACATTTACGCGTATTACAAAATAACGGTGGAAACCAAAACAACTGGATACAAGTGCGTTTGGAAGGCGTAACATCAGGCAATAACAAAGTGAATAGAGATGGAATCGGGTCAAAACTTGAGGTAAAAGTCAGTGATTTGTATCAAATGCAATATGTATCTGAACAGGTATCGCATTTCGGATTAGGTGCATTTGACACAGCGGATGTTGTTCGCGTCGTGTGGACAAACGGTGTACCACAAAACGTGATTGAACCGAAGGCAAAACAGAGGATTCTGGAGAAACAGGTATTAAAAGGTTCATGTCCGTTTCTATATGTATATAATGGTGAGAATTATGAATTTGTCACCGATTTACTTTGGCGTGCCCCACTTGGTCTCATTACGTCTATGGGGTTTGTTGCACCGGATGAGACAAAAGATTTCGTAAAGATTTCTGCATCGAAAATGCGACCTAAAGATGGAAAATACTCCATACAAATTACTGAGGAATTGTGGGAAACCGCCTATTTTGATATGGTCAAACTTATTGCAGTTGACCATCCAAAGGATATGGATATTTATGTAGATGAACAGTATATACCACCACCTTTTGCAGATTTCAAGATATACGGTGTATCAGAGAAACGATTTCCCATGTCTGTATTAAATCATAAGGGTGAAGATGTTACTGATTCCCTTAAAACCGCTGACTACCATTATGCTATTGAACATGTGCCGGGTCCCTATCAAGGTGTGGTAGAACCCCATGCTATCATCCTTGACCTTGGTGATATTCCGGATAAACAACCTATTACGTTATTCCTCAACGGTTGGATTTTTCCGACTGATACCAGTATCAATGTTGCATTATCACAAAATCCTGCAATTAATCCGAGTTTCCCATCTGTTGCCGTGAAAGATAATACTGGTAAGTGGAAAACAGTCATTGAGATGATTGGTATTCCTGCGGGTAAAAACAAAACTATCACAATAGATTTGACAGGTAAATTTTTATCTGAAGAAAAACAGGTCCGAATTGCAACTAATATGCAAATTTATTGGGATGCAGCGTTTTTCACAGTTGGGGAACAGGATGTTCCCATGGTGATCACAGAATTGACACCAGACAACGCAGATTTACACTACAGAGGTTTTTCAGAAATGTATCGTCCGAACCCACATGCACCGCATCTGTTTGACTATCAGAAGGTGACAAAATCTGCACTGTGGCGTGATCTTGAAGGCTTCTACACACGGTACGGTGATGTCAATCCATTGCTACAAGAAATTGATGATATGTATGTTATTCTCAATGCAGGAGACGAAATCACGGTCGAATTTAATACCTCACGACTACCTGAGCTAAAAGAGGGTTGGAAGCGAGACTTTATCCTATACAGTGATGGATGGGACAAGGATGGTGATATTAATACACTCACATCGCAAACGGTTGAACCTTTACCTTTTCACGGAATGTCAAAATATCCATATCCTGAAACTGAACATTTTCCGGATGACGAAACACATCAACGCTATCGCCTAAAATACAACACACGTCGTGTATTACATGAATTACCAAAGTTGATGAAAAAATGATGTGTGGTCCACTTATGTGTTTGGAGACACTCTCCGCAAGGGTATATATAGCACCAAAAGGACAATTAACAATATCCCCGCAAAAACAACATAGGGATAAGATATATTTATTTGATGTAACCAGATTGCAAACAGCGGACCCAAAATTCGACCTAAGCTTGAAAAAGCATCTAAGAAACCAATAACTGTGCCTTGCCCGGAATGCACCTGTTTAGAGATCCAAGAGGTATTCGTTGGACGTATGATTTGACTTCCGACACCCACGAATATCAGATACAAAATGAGCGTGAAATATGGAATAGCACTCGGTAGAAGAGCCATTCCTACTGCATTGAGTAAGAGCCCAAATAGGATTATTCTTCGTTCTGTAAATACATTGATCAATCGTCCGAGTAAACCACCTTGAAATAGCACGACAGCTGCACCCATTGCTACAAACATGCCACCTAACTCCTTTTGTCCATAATTCCACTTATCTTCAATGAAATAAGGGAATGTCGTTTCAAATCCCATGAAACCGAAACTTGAGAAAAATGAAATAAGGAATATTGCAGTAAACGGAGATTTCAACGTTTTCCAGTGAAAGATTTCCCGTAGAGATATCCACTCATGTTTTTCCATAGTTGTTATATGTGCTTCTATTGGTGAACGCTTTTTAAGTGACTCCGGTAACATGAATAACACGAGCAAGGAGTTAAGAAAGGATAACCCGCCAGCAACAAAGAAAGGTAAATCTTGTCTTCCCATGAGACCCCCAATAGCTGGTCCCACAGTGATACCGAATCCAATCGCTGCCCCCATTAATCCCATTCCTTTACTGCGTTCTTGTTCTGTTGTTACATCTGCGACATAAGCCATTACCGTCGGCAAAACTGCAGCCGATGCGACACCTCCTATGCAGCGTGCAAAAAGCAGCAGCATGTAGTTTTGTACTAAACCATAGCCGATTAGAGAAAGGGCATTACCCAATAAACCACCGAGAATGGCAGGTTTCCGTCCATATTTATCTGATAATCTTCCCCATATAGGCGTAAATAGCAGCAACATCCCTGAGTAGATGGACATCAAAACAGCATATTCGATGAGTGTTGCCCCTGTGTTTTTAGTGTAGTAAGCAAAGGATGGGATGATAATACCAACACCAAGCATTACAAAAAACAGGGTTAGGAACAAGAGGAGAAGTCTGGATTTTTGCATTCGTAGGTTGAAGGAACAGATTCTGCACACTTGGAAAACAAGATTTTTGTGCAGTACCAACTATTATATCTTTGCTTTGGTCGTGTGTCAATATTTTAATGAATGTGTTTGACCAAATTTATCTACTCCTTCGATGTCAAAACCTCGTGCTTTAGCACGGGGATGTAGACACCGCAAAATCCTTTGACTTTTCGTGTGAAATATTATATACTTCACTTAAGTTGTACAGACACTTGTGTCGCTTTTGCAACTACTACGGCAGGGAACCTGCCGAAAGTTACGCCTGTGGAGTCCAACTAAGACCACAACCTGTGGCACGAGAGACGGAAGCAGGAAACGCCATTTCGCAGCAAAACTGCTAATA
>VYFM01000346.1 GCA_009842375.1 Candidatus Poribacteria bacterium
GGAAAGAACAGGAAGCATTCAAAATTCCAAACAATATTGAAACATTAGAGAAAAAACCGAAATTTTATGTACTCGGAATGTTTCCATACACTTCTGGAGCAGGACTCCACATAGGGCATGCAAAAAACTACGTCCCTACAGATGTCCTCGCAAATTATAAGCGTATGCAAGGTTGTCACGTTATGCACCCTATGGGGTGGGATGCTTTCGGACTGCCGACTGAAAGAACAGCAGTTCGTGAAAATGAACATCCTGCGCATATCACAAAACGGAATACTGAAACTTTCCAACAGCAGATACAACGAATTGGTCTCTCCTACGATTGGTCTCGCAAAATTGACACATCCCTTCCAGAATATTACAGATGGACACAATGGATATTCCTAAGACTCTATGAGAAAAACTTAGCCTACCTTGCCGAAGTTCCGGTCAACTGGTGTCCTGCGTTAGGAACGGTCCTCTCCAATGAAGAGGTTAAAGATGGAAAATACGTTGAAACCGGTGATCCAGTTGAACGCCGCCTTATGCACCAGTGGATGTTAAAAATAACAGTTTATGCTGATAGATTGTTGGAAGATTTAGATCTACTGGATTGGCCTGATGGACTCAAAGAGATGCAAAGGCATTGGATTGGTAAATCCGACGGTGCGGAAATTACTTTCGAAATAAAAGATAGTGAGGCAACGTTCACCGTTTTCACGACACGTCCCGATACACTTTTTGGTGCAACCTATTGTGTATTAGCACCAGAACATCCTCTCGTTTCAGAAATAACACAACCCGACGCTGCAGACAAAGTTAATGCTTATGTCAACGATGCTGTCAACAAAACCGATCTCCAACGTACAGACCTTGCAACTGAAAAAACCGGTGTTTTCACTGGTGCTTATGCTATAAACCCATGTAACAACCAACCTGTACCAATCTGGGTAGCAGATTATGTCCTAATGACTTACGGCACAGGGGCTATCATGGCTGTTCCGGGACACGATGAACGCGATCATGAATTTGCCAAAACTTTTGATATACCTATCGTTGAGGTAATCAGCGGTGGGGAAAAGCCAATTGAAGAGGAGGCTTTTGAAGGTGACGGTGTATGTGTTAACTCAGATTTTCTCAACGGTTTGCACGTTGACGATGCAAAAGAGAAAATGATCGCTTGGCTTGAAAGTGAAAAGAGAGGAACTCGTCAGGTTCAGTATCGTTTGAGGGATTGGCTTTTCTCAAGACAAAGATATTGGGGTGAACCTTTCCCACTTGCACATCTTGATGATGGATCTATTGTGCAAATTCCTGATGATCAATTACCGGTAGAACTTCCACCAATTGATGCCTATAAACCAACAGAAGATGGTAAACCACCACTCGCTCGCGCCGATGAGTCATGGTTAAAGGTAAAACTTCCTGATGGTCAGATCGCAACCAGAGAGACAAACATCATGCCTCAGTGGGCTGGCTCCTGTTGGTATTATCTCAGATTTTTAGATGCACACAATACAGATGTCCCGTATGATGCTGCACTTGAAAAGTATTGGATGCCTGTAGACCAATACATGGGTGGTGCAGAACACGCTGTGCTACATCTGCTTTATGCTCGTTTTTGGCATAAAGTGCTTTACGACATCGGTTTAGTATCCACAAAAGAACCCTTCCATAAGCTACTTAACCAAGGCACTATTCTTGCTGAATCCTTCCAAGATGATGCAGGGAAATACTATTATCCTCATGAAGTAGAAAGGGACAAACAAACAGCAATCGCAAAATCTACAGGTAAGCCGCTTCACGTGCAAATGGAAAAAATGTCTAAATCTCGTTTTAATGTCATAAATACAAACGATGTTATTGACAAATATGGTGCTGATGCGTTACGACTTTATCTCATATTTATTGGACCAGTTACCAAAAGCGCGCCATGGCAGGATGCTGGTGTTGAAGGTGTAAATGGATTCCTTCACCGTGTTTGGAGACTTGTTGTAAATCAACATAACAACGAACTAAATGAAAAATTAACTGATGCTGCTGGCACTACAGAATCTGAACTCTGGCGTGAACTTCATAAGACTATCAAGCAAGTAACAGAAGATACTGAGTCTATTGACAAAATGAATACTGCTATTAGTCAAATGATGATTTTTGTCAATACTGCAACAAAGACAGAAACATTGCCGAAGGAAACAATAAAGATATTCCTTCATCTACTTGCACCTTATGCGCCACACATCGCACAAGAATTGTGGCACCGTCTCGGTGAAATAGGATTTATCGCACATGCTACTTGGCCCCAATACGACGAGAATGTCTTGGAAACTGCCACAATCACCATAGTCGCACAAGTAAATGGGAAACTTCGCAATCGCCTACAACTCCCCGCAGATGCTACTGACAAAGAGATAGAAGAAGCCGCACTTGCAGATGAACGGGTTCAACGTTTTATTGATGGAAAACCAATTCGGAAGGTAATCGTCGTACCGAATCGTCTTATTAACATCGTCGTTTAAATCCTGAAAACGTAGGTAGGGCATCACATTAGACCGTCTTGACATACTCACCATGCTAAAGCATGGCGATTCTTTTGAACCGCACTTTAGCAAGCGATTGTGGTATCAACGACCTTATTTAGAAAACCTAATAGGCAAACCAGGGACAAAGCCTCCGCCAACAGTTGATGCCCCAACTGCACCTCATAAGGAGGTCTTAAGAACGTTTTTTACACGTGATTTTGAACGAGATGAGTTTTTACACTTCTTTCTCTGAACGTGCAATAGATGTCAAAGACTTTAGCAGTATTGATCGCAAGGCTTGAAGATGAAATGCGCGTGTGGCATTCCAATTGTAGTTGTTTCACTGCTTAGCTGTCTACCGCAACATCAACTACAACCAATGCCGACTGCTATAAAGAGTATAGCAAAGGCGTGTGAAAATGTCAAACGTTTACTTGAAATAAACTTTTGCGGTGTCTACACATCCCCGTGCTAAAGCACGAAGTTTGACACCGAAGATGAGATAAAGAGGTGTATTTATGTGGATAAAATATACGATTAGTGTGTTAGTATTAGTTGCCTCAATAAACGGAATTGGATTTGCCGAAGATAGTTCAGGTAGATTGGTCTTTACCGTCCGTGAACCGTTATTGCATGAGGACGGTTTCCGTGCTGCAACACGCACACTACAAAAAGGTCGTGATACATCCAATTGGTGGGAATTCCATCAATTTAACATCTGTACGATAAATCCAGACGGAACGGATTTCCAACGACTCACTGATGATAACGTTTCGCGTAAACCCAGATGGTCACCAGATAAGGAACGAATCGCATACATCACCGGGTTGAATCAGGATAAGTCCCTTTATGTTATGTGGGCTGATGGTTCTAAAAAAAAGCAACTGCTGAGAAGAAAGTATAACATTCACGACTTCTGGTGGTCTCCAGCAAGTAATGCCATTCTCGTTGTAGTGGAAATTGACCGACCAAAAG
Organism: Candidatus Poribacteria bacterium; assembly: GCA_009842375.1. Classification (GTDB taxonomy): domain Bacteria; phylum Poribacteria; class WGA-4E; order WGA-4E; family WGA-3G; genus MSPOR6. The sequence continues at coordinate 3,477 of VYFM01000346.1, forward strand.
ATCGCTTGGAAAATTGGGAGGTAACGGTGGATGGAAAAATAAAGCGATGGCGGACAATGCAATGGGCAAAAGGATGGTTACATTGGGATGTGAAAGGTGAAAAAGTTAAAACCCCTCACAGAAGATTAGCTGAAATATTACCGCAGGGGACGCAATGGCCCGAATGGTCACCAAACAAAGAATGGATTGCATTTAAAACCGATGGTCTTCTTGCCATAGCAGAACCAGATGTCGTCAGTATGGGTAGATCGTGGTTTCTGCAACTCAACGAACCACCATGTGATAGTATTGAGGAGTGGTCTCCCGATGGAAAGCACGTCCTGTTTTATACTTCAGGTGATATATGTGTCGCAACAGTTGAGAAGGGCAAATTCGTAAGTTATCAAAATCTAAGTTTTTACCGGGGTCGTGATGCAACATGGAACCCAGACGGAACTAAGATTGCCTTTATCGGTGGTAATAAGGATGGAAGACGCACAAGTGAAATCTTCATATTAGATGTTGAAACCAGCAATATGCAGCAAATTACCTCAACAAATTACGAATTCTTTGATTTACACTGGTAATGAATGTTCCATTAGTCGTCACAATCACTGAATTGTTTCAATCATGAATATTTATAGTGAAATCCAAAAATATATGCACACTTTTGGTCTGTAGGACTTAAACCGACCTATTGGACTGTGCCGTAGCACAAACTTTCCAGTTTGTGCAGCGTGTTCGCAACCTAACAGGTTACGCTACAATTGTGTGCAAGTAATTATGGTGTCCACTATAAGAAACAACCACGACTAACTGCTTCGCCTCGGTACTTGTTGAATAATCCGATCAGCCAACTTTGAGAAAGGCAGACTTTGAAGGAAAACAGTACCTGTACCTTCAAGAGTCGCAAGGAAAAGTCCTTCTCCACCAAAAAACATTGACTTTAAACCTTTGATCCTTTCAATGTTATATGTTATTCCTGAGGTAAATGCTACGAGACAACCAGTGTCAATACGTAGAGTCTCGTTACTAAGTTCCTTCTGAATTACTGTCCCACCAGCATGTATAAATGCCATACCATCACCACAAAGCAGCTGTAAGATAAATCCTTCGCCTCCAAAGAAGCCAGCACCCAATCTTTTTGAAAAAGCAATGCTTAGTTCTGTTCCCAGCGCAGCACAGAGAAATGCATCCTTTTGGCAGGTTAACTCTCCTCCCATTTGTTCCAGATCAATAGGAATAATATGACCTGGATAAGGCGCAGCGAAAGCAACGCGTCTTTTGTCGTTGCTTGTGTTCGAAAAATGAGTCATGAACAGGGATTCACCAGTCAGTGCTCGTTTACCAGCACTGAGGAACTTACCCATCAAACCATCATCACCAGTGCCATCACCCATCTTAGCCTCAAATGTAATATCCTCTTCCATCCAGTTCATTGCACCCGCTTCCGCAACGATTGTCTCTCCCCTATCAAGTTCTACTTCAACGACCTGTATATCTTTTCCAATTATTTCGTAATCTATTTCGTGGCTTTGCATGTTTATTCCTCACATCATTTAATCTACATTTTCATTTAACTGAAATTTATATTTTTGGATATACTGTTATTCATCCCTTATAAACTCCTGATGTAATAATACCATATCTCATTGAATGTCGCAATGCAAATTAGAAGCTCAGGCAAATACATACTGATATATAAAATCAGTAACCTTAACGTATAGTCTGTATGG
>VYFM01000226.1 GCA_009842375.1 Candidatus Poribacteria bacterium
GGAAGATATTCGACACTCCCGGACTGGATGCCTGCAAATATCTTTGGCGCCAGTCCGGTGTTTATTTCCGATATCCGGTTGATTTGAAACCCTTCATCGGATTCTATAGACGGGTGTACTCGATGGTGAATAGGACATTACTGCGATGCGGGACGCGTGGCTTGAGTTGCGGGGGCTTTCGCAGCGCTTACGTTGACAATGCAGCTCAAGGAAAGGGGAGAGAGCGAATCCTAAAATGGCCATATAGAGAACAGAGTGGTTAATTTCGGTGAACGCCGTGCTTTGCTAGGTGTCGTATCCTCCGTACTGGTTAATAACGTCAAGGGAACAGTAGAAGAGAAGAAATCGAAATACCTACCACGACTATGGTTGCGAAATCGTCAATACCGAAGAACCTGGGCGTGGTTATCAAGGCAAAAGAAATGCAGAAACTAGCCAAGGTCATCTCTCATAAAGTGTAGAAGACATAGCCCTCGAATTTCGGCCCATCTCATCATAATCGAGACATCTTACACCTTACCCAAGGCACCTAACCCATCCATGGTGTCGGAATCCCTTCGCATCGCCGTCCAGGATTTCTGTCGGCTTCCAAAACGTCCGGAAGAGCGCATACATCGCTCCAGCGAATTTCGTGTGCTGGAAAACACGTGCCGTTCGATCTATCTCGGGCGCTATGAACCGCCCCTCATACGATATCTCGTGGTGGCGACCTTGTGCCACACTAATCCTTTGCCACCATCGAACTGGATAGAGCCTCCAAGCTATCAATCATGCTCTGCACGAAGAAAAAGCCGCCCGAAGGCGGCTAAGAATGATAAATGGTAGTTATTACTTCCACCATTGAAAGGGGAAAACAGATCAATGTCAGATGTCACGGGCACGCTGCAAAACGATCATGGGCACGCAAAACGGTTCTCCACCTCGTAATGATAAGCCACCTTGTATCATCGACGGGTCTGTCCCATTTACCCTGATCATCCACTGACAGGGAACTGCCTCCTTTCCAAAGGGATGCGGAATGGAATAACTGGAAGGTATACCTGACCAATCGGAATATTCAGGAGATCGAGCAAGGGCTGGGGCAGCCTTAAATACCGTATCAATGGCAATGACCGTCAAGGCAATGGCAATCACAGACAAGACGGTTTTGGTGAATTTATCGGTAGTCATGAGGATAGTCCTGCCAAGGCCAGCCGTCCACGAAGTAGGCCTGCGGATCGAAATCTTCCCAGTCCGTCGGGTTCCATGGAGACGGCATCCATGATGAGCCCCAACCGTACACAATCTGATGCAGTTCGGCGGAATCAGTATCCACGTCACGCGGATCATTGAAAACGGCCTGCAAATCCGAAGCCATGCGACGAGGCGGCATTCCTGGGTTGCCGGGTCTCGGGTACCCGAAGCGTGCCACTAACACTGCTTTTTCAGACATTGATCCAAAGGACTGCACGGGATCTGTATCCACCTCACGCGGATCGTGGAAAACGGCCACGCCCCAAGGGTCGCGGGGAAACCAAGGTTCGTGGGGATGCGGATCGGCACTGATGACTTGCCACGTGTTTGGGGCGCTGTGACATGCATTACCTGTAAGGTCATCATCGTTGAAGTGTACATACGGATCCTTGCAAGCTAACGCCAAATTCATATGACCAGCACCAAATACTATTGAACTGGCAAGAACGGTAACTACACGCCATACTCTCTTTGATTTCACTTTCATTGGGCCCTCCTACGGACACTTGAAATTTGGGTATGTGTACAGCTGTTGCTGTACAATGGATTTCTAACATAGGCGTAAACGTTATGTCAAGTGCGTTTTTACGTGTTTTTTTTCCCTTCTTCTATGATCTTGACTTGAGATCACGACGCTATTATTCTCCCTCCCCCGAAAATCAACGTCGTGGCCAAGATTCCTTGGCCTCGACAACAACTGACATCAAGGGTACTCATGACAGAATTTGGCACCGCGCTGAAAAAGGCGCGCAAGGGGATGGGATGGGATCAACGCAGTTTGGGTACAGCTCTCCGAATGTCCGACAAAACCATTGCAGACTTGGAGACAAAAGGACACCCCGAAATACCCGCCGCCCAAGACGCACTGGATTTCATGAGAGCCTACAATATTGAATTCAAGAACGACTTCTCAATTGTCAGCGTGCCGGCGATAGCCCAGCGATATTTCCTGACGCTGGATTTCCGGTTCGAGCCGGATCAGGATGAGCGCGTTCGCGTTATCACGAGACGGATGCAGGTCGTCGGCATGTCCGTTGTGCGCAGGCTCAACCAAGCCCGGATGACGGCGTCGAGTTTCGACGGCGTGGAACTGCATGCCCCACCGATCAACAAATCCTCTTTTAATGCCGTATTGACCGAGTTTATCGAAGATTTCGGCCCGTCAATTGACTGCCTCGTCCGAAACACTCGTGGAATCCGACTTACAAAGGAATATGTCCCCAAACTTTGGGATTAACTGCCCGACCCGGCTTGTTGTTCCGGCAGCAGCATACCGATTGCTTCGACAAGCATTTCCTGTACATCTGGCCCCCCGATAAAAATGATCACACAGAACAGTAGCGGCAACGCGACCGCTACGCCCAGACACCAAAGCAGGCGTCTGTTACTGCGATCCAGTCCTTTAACGCTTGTGTTCAGCTGAATTGTAATTTCTTTCTCTTTGGTCAGGTTGTCTGTAAGTAGTTTGTTCGCGGTTTTAAGGTCTTTGTTTTCAGCTTTCAGACGATTGTTTTCAATTTCGGTGAGCTTTCTTATATTTTTATCTCGGGTTGAATCCCTGAACGATTTTCGAACTTTGTGTGCTACTTTATTGAATCGTACGTTCGCTTGATCGTTATTTGGAAAGACAGTGAAGCTGGAGAGCAGAAATTCCTCGTCAGAATAAGGGCGATTGGAACGGTCGCTGACTTGAGCAATGTTAGAGACCGGAACCTCCAGATCGCGCGTTCTTTCTTGACAGTGCTTATTGATGATGTAACGCAGCGTGTCAAACGACAAGCCATAAGAAAATCCTTCCTGGACTCCGCCCTCCAGCGTCTCAAGAAGACAGCCCGTGAATAGTGGAAATTCATTATCGTCCGCCCCGTAGACCAAACCAATGTTGCTCTGAGAGTTTGCTGTCAGAAACACCGCTGAAGCTCCGCGGCCTTCGGTTTCAAATTGGTTTTCTGGAGGGGCGAGTGGAAGCAAGACCTGGTCTTTGTGCGGTGTGTGTATTGCGCCGGAGTCACAGGCGTCCACGATGAAGTACAGCCGCATGCTGCCCGCACCGAAAATTTCTTGATAGAGGGCGTCAAACCCGATATGGGTGTCATCACGTATCGATCCATCGGGTTTGTCGGAACTGTTACGAACCTTAAGCAAGTAACGATTATCAAAGAATGTTCCGTGTGTCACGATATAGACGAAGACATCTCGAAACATGGTGTTGTTGCGCACAAATTGTGCTGCGGCGTCAATCTGAGCAGTAGCACTCAATTCAGAGTTAAAAAGATCGTGGACATTCTCCGGTAACAGATCGAGGCCAACATGGGATCGTAAAAAATATTGTTTTATCGCATCGTGAGCACGGGAAAAGGACTTCCTGTCATGGTCGTTGTAATTTGAAAAGCTGCTTGCACCCAGCAGAATCAGACAAGTCGTAGTGGGATTGAGAAACATGGGAATTGAAGTCTTATTGGTTTCGTCGTTTATTTTGTCGGGGCTTTTTGAGGGGCGGTCAAGTTAGTGTGGGGATAAGGTCCTTGCCGAACAACGGCCACTGCCAACAGGGCATAGGTAAGACGACCTGTTTTTTCTATTGCTTCTGTAGTGTCCCAGCTTAGGGTAGGCACCGGACGAAGACACCGGCGGGTGTCCTTCCAATCATGCTGCAGACTGGTAGAGCCATTCGGTATTGTAGAACATAACGCTAGACCGCCCACAAGACCAGATTTGGGTTGCTATCTATGGCATCCATGGTTTTTGCGTATGGTTTGGGTGCACAATATCGTGAAAAAATGAGGTTGCGCTAGTACACTGTGCCTTGACGGTAAGAGTTTGTTCACAAAGGAAACTGACGTCGCACTCAGGGAGTAGTGGATCCTATCGGTTTGCCATATGTGGCATCTGCTTGTGAGGTGTCTTGTGGAAATTATGTGTGTGTTGGGCTTGAATACCGATGCTGCTTCTCTGCCTTCCGAATCTGACCAGTCTCACCATGCTACAACTCAAGCCCAGTATGTTCTGCAATTTTTTTCTTCAGGTATCCTTGGGCCAGTCTATTGATCAATTCAATAGAGGCATTACCACCCGTCTCAGCAACAGCAACTTTCGTCTTTTCCCATATTCCACCATCACGTACTGACTCTATGAAATCGTGCCCTGCTGAAGTCATCCGGTATACATGGTCGTTCAGTTGTTCCAGAAATCCTTTGTCGCACAGCAAACTAAGGTGGTGATGTTTTTTCTGCTCTTCTCTGGATTGGCTCATAAGCAATGGAAAAATATACTGGTGAGACTCTTTCTCCTCAATTTCAAACATCAGCTCCCGTAAGTAATCGTAATCTCTCTTCATCATATTTCCTCTGCATTCATCTTACTGCTTGCAATGAAACTGCATCCATGCACAGACACTTGGTTATTGGTCGATACTTGAAACCGGTGGTTGCAAACTTTCTTCACAACACCAGTCAGTCACGGCGAACCAATGATTGCGCTCTATCTTAGTCTATCTTTGGGGCTCTAACGAAGGCGGACATATTCCCAACCTGTACTTTGACAAGTCGTGCAGCCTAGACCACTACAGCTTGTGCATTGGACCCAGTCGTCGTTGTTCAACGCACTACCGAACACACTGTCACATCTCGTGTGATCTTTTCCTTCGAAGCATCGTTCAGCGCTCTATCAGCCCACGATGGGTTCTCAGTTCAGCCTAGAGGTGGTTAGTGCCTTTTAATTATACCGGTGGAGGCTGAGCGAATGAATCCACGAAGGGTATCAGAATTATCCAATCCCACCTTCTCTGCAATCTCCGGCAGGCCGGTATCTCCTGAACGCATCGGCGGCAATGCTGTCCGAAATCCGCTCCGCCGCCTCCCGCACCGAATCCTGCGCCAGATGCGCGTATCGGGCCGTGGTCTCCACCTGGCTGTGACCGAGCAGCTTCCCGATCGCCGGCAGGCTCT
>VYFM01000411.1 GCA_009842375.1 Candidatus Poribacteria bacterium
TTTTAAGACTTTGAGTAATTTGTTAATTGAAAAGGGAAGAGTCAATAAGGATAATATACACAGCATCGAAGGAAATGAAGCAACTAAAGATGGAATTGAGAATGCACTGATAAATACAGCGAACAGTTCAGAAAAGATAGAGTCAATTATATTTCTCTACCATGGGGAAGTTTCTATGCCACCACGCGAGAATGCTATGCACCTTTCTACACAATCGGACGAAACTATCAAAGATTCTATCTTAAATCAGTGGTTCAGAAATACTGGTATAGAACGCGCACTTGTTATCATTGATGGTTACGCCTATGAGGAAAGTCTTACAGTTTATTATGCTAACCGAGATACACTTGGGACTGGCGCGCTAAATGTAATTCATCCTGCAGAAATTACTGAAGCAGCAGGTAAGAATTCTTTCCTTCAAGCTCTTATTGATGCATTGTCCACGGAAACGATAGATTCAGATGATAACAGACACGTAAGTATAATTGAATTATATCAACAGATACAAACCGATAGCCTTTTTGAAGATGCAATTTTCGCACCAACCGGTGAAGTTGATCAAACGGTCATGAAACTTAGTCCTGCTATTCATGTTACGACCTTTCCAGAAGGTGCGGAGATTCTTCTAAACGATGAGGAGAGTGGATTAACACCGAAACTTTTCACTGAGAATTTACAACAGGGAACCTATACTGTTTCTGTTAAAAAAGCAGGATATAATAGTCCAGAGTCAAAAACAGCTGAATTGAAGTTAACCCAAGGTGAGGTAATTAGTTTGGGGTGGGCACTCAAACCGATTTCGGTGTTTGGTACTGTGACCGGTCCGCCGGATATGTCGGTTGTTGGGACAAATGTATCAATAGACGGTACTGAATATGTTGAGATTGTCGGAGAGGATGGTTCCTATTCTTTTCAAGATTGGAAAGTTTCTGCTTTGCTAACACCCGGAACAGAATATACGCTCTACGTAAAGCAAGGGGATTTTTACCACGGTTCTGCGAATTTCACGTATGATGGCTATGCTGGAATAGAGCAACCTATCAAGTTGATCAAAAAGACTTGGTTCGAGATTGCTGAGTTTGAATTCAATCGGAACGACCATCAAAATGCAGTAGAAGCATTTCAAAATGGAATTGAAGAGACTACAGATATTCCTGAGATGTCGGCAGAATTGACTGTTATGCTGCTGAGTACCTTCGCCAATGCGATTGATAGGGGAGAGATTAAGGATGTGAATTATATGGTAGTTACTGCAAAATTGGCAGAGGCATACCAGCAGCCGGATGTCGCTAAAAAGTACTGGACTCTGGTAAGATTGAATGCAGAAAAAGGTTCTCCTGAAGCGAAATTAGCAGGTCGATGGCTTTGGCAGATGAATCGTTGGCGTAACGTACTCAATATTGGTATTGTGTGTCTATTGATTCTCATAATTGCCTCTGGTATATGGACATTTTTCCGATACCGAAGATATAAGCAAACAGAGGCAGAAATAGATGCGTGAAAACCCTTCCAATATTCTCTGGATATGTACTGACCAACAACGTTATGATACCTTGGGTTGCTACGGTAACCCGTTTGTCCAAACACCGAATTTAGACAAGCTTGCGCGTGAAGGTTTGCTCTTTGAACACGCCTATTCCCAAAGTCCCGTTTGCACACCGAGTAGGGCAAGTTTTCTCACTGGCAGATACCCACGCACAACACGATGCCGACAAAATGGACAAGCGATTCCACCAGATGAAGTATTGGTGACAAAATTGCTACAAGATGCTGGTTACATCTGTGGATTGGCAGGTAAACTTCACCTTGCCCCTTGCAATCCGCGTGTATGTAAAGGGACAGAAGATCGGATTGACGATGGATATGACCAATTCTTTTGGTCGCACGATCCCGCAGATGCATGGGCAACGCACGATTATATTCAATGGCTATCGGATAAAGGACTACGTCGAGATAGCAGACCGTTCGCTGATTCAAAATATGTCCGTGTGATTCCATCAGAGGAACACAGTCAAACGACTTGGAGTGTTGAACGCGCAATGTCGTTCATCGGTAGTGCGTCAAAATTTAATCAACCGTGGCTATTTTCAGTGAATATGTTCGATCCGCATCATGCGTTTGATCCACCAGTCGAAACATTAGAACGGTATCGAGATATGTTAGATGATATTTCGTTACCGAACTATGTTGAAGGGGAGCTTGAAAATAAACCGATCTGGCAACAAATTGATCATGTAGGTGCGTATGGAGGTAAATCAGGATACCCTTACCAAGAAATGAGTGATTCAGATCACCGATGGGTAACTGCTGCATACTGGGCAATGATTGATGTTATTGATACACAAGTTGGTAGATTACTTGAGTTTTTGGATGAAACAGGACAAAGAGATAATACTATCGTTATTTTTACTTCTGATCATGGAGAAATGCTCGGTGACCACGGTATTTATCTAAAGGGACCCTATTTCTATGAACCCGCGATACGTGTTCCACTGATTATCTCAGGTCCTGGGATGTTGAACAATGGCGCGCGTTCAGATGCTCTTGTAGAATTGGTTGATTTAGCACCAACCCTCTTGGAAGCAAGTGATTTAGACCGCTATCCGGGTATGCAAGGACAAAGTCTACTACCAATGCTGACAGGTGAATATAGCCTTGATTTGCATCGTGAAGATGTCTACTGTGAGTATTATAACGCGATGCCGTGGCATAGTGAACCTACTGCTAACGCGACAATGGTCAGAAGTGGAAGGTATAAGATAGTCGTTGCACATGGGACTGGTATCGGTGAACTCTACGACTTGGAAAGTGATCCAAATGAGACACATAACCTCTGGGATAAACCAGACTATACAACTGTCAAATTGGAAATGCAGGAACGGCTTATCCATCGGATGGCATGGACAGTGGATCCTCTACCTGAACGTCAAGCTCCTTGGTAAATTGACTATAGCAGACACTAATAAAAATGGGTAAAGTAAATTGATGTTCCTTTAATTCCTACACAATGCAAACACTAAAACAATTCTCAACACGACATGTTAAGCATGTAATACTCTTCTATGTCCTGCTATTTTCCTTGTTCACATCAGGTATAGATGTGAATGCTGATAATTTCTTAACCCGGTGGGATCAACAGTTTTTTGATCGCATCTACGATGCCCCGCCCCGTAGCGAACCCATGTGGACAGTGATGGAGGTAGGCACGGAATTTGGACATTATCGGTCAATAATGGGGTTTTCTATTTTGCTGATGGCGTATGGAAATGAGGATCGTCAGAACACAGGAAGGTTATTGTCCTCCGCATATATAAGCACAGGTGTTTTAACTTACGGGGTAAAGCAGTTAGTTCGACGGAAACGACCTCTTGATGATATGCTTGGTAATCCATCTATGCCATCTGGACACACATCTATAGCATTTAGTGCAGCAACGATTCTTGGCTATGAATATCCGAAGTGGCGAATTCCGTTGTATATTGGCGCGGGTTTGGTAGGTTTCTCACGTATATATCTTGGACGGCACTACACGTCGGACGTATTAGTAGGTGCAGCCATAGGAACTGCGATGGGAGTAGTTGTTTGGCATAATCGAGTAACCCTATTGCAGTGGAAGTTTTAGATAAGGTTACTTCAAGGTATTTATGTTGTTTTCAGGTTTGGTGTAGTCTATATACCCAAGAGGAACAGTGCCATTTAAGTTCTGACTACCCACCTACATCTTCTTGGGAGTCGATGATGCTACCCACCTGTGTTCTTACCAACGTTTCGGGCAGAATGCCCCGCTGCTTTAGCACGGGGATGAATGCCCGCTAATCCTGTTATTGTGTCAAATAAACTTGACTTTTTCTATGAAATGTGTTATACTATTATTGCATTGTGGCGGTGGATGCCACCTCTCAACTTGAGAGTGCCACCGCACCATTTGGCAATGGTATCACAATGTAAAGGATAACACAATGTATCTCACACAGACATTAAAACATAAGAAAACTGAACAATTAGACAAACTTGCACGTGAGTCTGGACGCTGTTATAGCAAGGTTGTTTCATTTGTTAGGAAAACGCATAAGAAAAAGGACTTTTGGATTTCTAAAAATGCTATTCAGAAATACATGCGTCATAGAGAGTATCAACTGCATTCTCAATCTGTTCAAGCGTGTGCTGATAGTTATTTTGATGCACTAAAAGCATATTTTGAAGTCCGTAAGTCTGACCCTGAAGCGAAACCTCCAAAGCGAACTCCAAAGTATTTCAAGGTGCGTTGGAAGTCTAACGCTATCAGAATAAAGGATAATAAACTGATATTGTCTAATGGTAAGAACAGAGACCCTGTAATACTTGATAATGGGCAAGAGAAACCGAAGTATGTAGAGATGCATTTCAAACGTGGGTATTACTATTTTGCTTTCGTCTACAAAGTGGATACACCTGAAAAACAGAATACAGGTGCCACCGTTGCTGTTGATATGGGTGAAATACATCCGATTGTCAGTTTTGATGGTAAACGAATTACCATCTATAACGGGCGTTTTGTGCGAAGTATCAAACGATATAGAGAGAAAATCAAAACGGACTTTCAATCTAAAATGGATACTTGTAAGAAACGATCTCGGAAATGGTATAGACTTCTGAAAGCGAAACGAAGGACTTTAGATAAACTTGACGCACAACTCAATGATGCTGAACATAAAATCACATCAAGGTTTATATCCGACTGCCAAAGAGCGAAGGCGGATACGATTGTGATTGGAGATTTGAAAGGCATCCGTGAAAGTATGAAGTTTAGCAAAAAGTCTAATCAGAAACTACATCAATGGGCATTCTCAAGAATAGCAGATAAGATGTGCTATAAGGCAGAACTTGCGGGTATACAAGTTGTATCTGAATCAGAAGCGTATACCTCACAAACTTGTCCAAAATGTGGACATAGAAAGAAACCAAAGAACCGAAACTATCATTGTCCAAAATGTGATTTCAAATATCATAGAGATGGTGTTGGTGCTATCAATCTTTGGGACAAAGTATCTGGGTTGATAAATAACCCTGTTAGCTGGGACATTGGCAGTCCCCTCGGTGTCAGATTTAACTGGCATCTCAGTCGCCTTGACTTAAAATCAAGGAAACTTGCTATAAGCAGGTAAAGAAACCCCGATGCTTTAGCACGGGGAGTATGTCAT
>VYFM01000617.1 GCA_009842375.1 Candidatus Poribacteria bacterium
CCGACGGACGAGAACGAGACAAATCCTTGTCGGAGGTCGCTGTGCTCGCTCCGACGGACGAAGAGATGTCGGAGGTCGCTTTGCTCGCTCCGACCTACAAAGAGCTGCTACATCGCGACCTGGAGGTCGCTCCTACAGAAGAGAATACATAGACATCAAACCCCTCTTCCATCCGCGTTCACCCGCGCCCTCCGTGTAATCCGCGATTCAGACGAAAGACATGTCGGGTTTCCTGCCTCTACCCGACCTACAATACGGAAAAGAGGGGTTCTGTGATGCTGACAATCAATCACCGCTCCCTATTGCACGAAACGGATTCAAACGCGTCCGACCCTTCACTAATCGCGTATCCCCAAGACGCGTGATAATGTCATTGATCTGCCGATCCACTTCCGATAAATGAAACTCGCGTTTCGCTTGCCAATCAACCCGCTGTACCTCAGTTGACACCTGCAATGCCGATTGACGTAGCAGCTGCGGTGCAGTCAAACACAACACACCGGCACATGCGTGCATCATCGCTAACCGCATATCCTCAAGCGTATTCTCTGAGAACGTGTCAATGTCTATTCCCTCTGACACAAGTTTCTGACGCACCTGTTTTTCTGCCGCAGGTGCAAACGGCAGTTGCGATAAATACGCGTCCGAAATATGCGCCTCCGTAATATCTGGTGCAATCAACGCACGCACTGCATCGTAATAAGTCGTCGTAAGCACTGTATTTTGCATGATGAACTCCTTTGATTTGTAAATCCTGGTTCAGACAATTATACCCACTAACCCAGCACAAAAAAGACCTAACCGCATCACAACAACAATAGATATTCAATTTAATCCCAATATGTTTGCAATAATAGCAGGAAATCCACCCACAATCGGTTGCATAACCTAAACTCAACAAGTATAATTGAGTTAAGCTACAATTCACACAACAGAACTTTATTGAAAGAGGTAACCTACATGTCCAAACGATTACGCAACGCAACCTTCACTATCACCGAACGGCAAATAGCGTGGATAAAGGATCGACAACGAAAAACCGGTTTAACGCAGGTAGAGATTGTCCGTCGCGCACTTGACGAATACGCTGAACGGCAGGAACTCAAAGATCAGCGCAGTCTATTTACGCCCGAGCAGCGTCAGGATATAAAAGACGCGGCACGGTTGAAGAACATCTCTGAAGTGCAGATCATACGGCGCGCACTCACACGTGAGCTCAACAGCATTTTCCAGCGATTTTGAACTTGTCTGAATCGTTTTATATCGTAGGTCGGGTAGATCAACAGTAAAAACCGATACGGATAGTGCTTGTCGGGTTTCGCTGTTGCTCTACCCGACCTACGATATAAACTGCGATTCTGACAAAAAAAAGTTTTACTTGACAAAATAACACACCTTTGCTAATCTAAACATCACAACGTGTTAACAATACTTAACTTATCTTCAAACCCACAAACTATCAGAAAGGAGAACCCTAATGAAAATCAGATTTCTATTTATCGGCATAGTCATTCTATTTACGACCTGTTATCTCGCAACGACAGGACACACGAAATTAGACCCTGACACATTCATCGGACTATGGGGATTTGACGATGACGGCGGGGACACCGCCAGAGACTCCACCGAAAACGAACACGATGGCGAACTCATAAATAACCCTAAATGGGTAGAAGGCGTATTCGGTGGTGCACTTGAATTTGATGGAAATGCTTATATCGACCTCGGGAATGCCGAATCACTCCAATTTGATGGCAATGTATCTATCGTCTATTGGGCAAAACCCGATGATGTCGGGGCTGGACGACAAAACATCGTCTGTAAAGCTTACGGTGGTGAAGGATGCATCACGCAAGAAGCAAACGGTATGTTGAGTTTCTACTGGGGAGATTGTGGCGCAAATTGTGAACCTTATGTAGAGGTGCAAAGACCCCCGGCAGGCACTATCGGTAGTGGTGAATGGATGCACATCGCTGTTGTCAGAGATGTTGATAATCGTCAATATCGCTTGTATAAAGATGGAGTAATTGTCGCGCAAGGCACGTGGAACAAATGCGGCGCGCATCCATGCGGAGATTCTAAACCGAGTGAACTTCCTCTATACATCGGGACTGGCTATGCCGGTAGATTCAGAGGGGTGCTTGATGAAGTCGCTATCATCGGTGATGTTATAGAGGAAAACGACATTCAAAGTATCATGGAAAAAGGCTTTGATAATGTTGCTGCAGTCTTTGCTGCAGGCAAACTCACCACCACTTGGGCAAAAATCAAGAAGTAAGCAAACATCTCATATAACGTGAGTTTGATAATTAAATCCAATTACCACTGTAGGTTAGGTAAAGGGACGAAACCCAACACGTAGTGCTCTATAATGAGGAAAGATGTCGGGTTTCGTCCCTCTACCCGACCTACGTAGATATTAGTATTGATTTATCAAACTCACGTTCATATACGTTACATGGCGGGGTTTCTGTGCCCCGCCTGTTTATCAATCTTCGGTGCATGTATACGCGTATACATGCATACACGGATACATCAGATACTTTGTAGGGACGAGGTCACCTCGCCCGTTTACTTCCGACCTACATACGCTACTCAGATGCCTTCTTCAAAACCAGTTTCTGAATAGCACCTGTCAACATCAATGAATCTCCATCAACGCTCCACGTGTATGTAGTGCCTGCCTTGAACAACGCGCCTGTCGCTGTCGGACTAAACCCCTCTTTTGTTTCCGCAGCCAAATTCATTTCAAACTCTTCTACTGTGATACCCACAATTTGTTGCTCCCAAACCTCTTTCGGTTCAAGCGTCACAACCACGTCTATACTCAGATCGTGTGTTGCGATTGTCAAGGTCGACGCTTCCGTGGTATATGTTCCTTCCGATGCGATCGTAATCTCCTGCTTCATAGATGAAACGGGTTCAGGGTACTTCTCAGTCACTATGAACTCCAAAGCCCCGGTAAATGTCCCATCGTCATTGAACACCCAGTTGTTGGCACCGAGCATAAATTCGGTTTCAAAAACTGGATCACCGGGTTCTGGTTCTGCTGATGTGAAAAGCTGCTCAAACGTCACGCCGTTGATTGTTGCAACCTGCCAAGTCGTATCAACGAAATCTAACATAACCTCAGCAGTATCATCATCTTTATCATCAACAACATCTTCATCATCATCTGCACCGCAACCGATCAATGAAACAAAGAGCAGTGCTGTAGCGAATATCATCATAAGTCTAAATAGTGGTTTCATGACTAAAGCCATCCTTTTATATTTGAATTAGAAAAAGCGTGTTATTCTTAGGTTTTCCGTCATACCCATTCACATTTCACACATAAACGTGTAGACCTGTATACGGGTTTACATGTGATATATTTTGTCTGAATCTCGGAAGGCACTGAAAACGCGGAAAAAGAGGGATTAGCACCAGAGGGCGGAAGGTGTGTTTGCACAAACTGGAAAGTTTGTGCTACAAAGAGGCGCAGAAACACACAACATCTGAAAACGAACCTGAAAGAACAAGAACACTTCCGCTTTCATCCGCGTTTTCCGCGCATTCCGCGATTCAGACAAAAGAACGGGCGGGGTGCGGGGGTGCTGCCATATCAGAAGCGGACGGTACGCGGTACGGAAGGTGTGTTTGCACAAACTGGAAAGTTTGTGCTACAAAGAGGGAAACACACAACATACGGTGACACGGCACAAACTGGAAAGTTGGTGGGACAAAGAGGGAAACACACAACATACGATAGAGGCAGGCGCGGATTAGGAGTTCTCAATGCGTTTTCTATCTGCTTCGTAGGCTGCCATGATAGGGGCGATCAACTCAGCACAGGCACCATCAGCGAGGATACTGTTGAGTTCACCAGCGACCATGACACCCGCAGTGTAAGCCTCCAATACGGTATTATATTCCATCAACATATCTCGGACGAATCTTGAGGAGATTTTCTTAGATGCTTCTTCCAGTAATTCAGGATTAGCACGCGCAGCTTTTCGGATCAATGCATCTCGTTTTTCAAACATTTCTCTGCGTAGCGATGCGAGCATCTCTGCTTTCTCTTTCTCTTTCTCTCCTCGAAGTTCTTCTTGGTATTCGGGGTTCTGATAGTTTTCTCGGATCGCGTGGATGATAAACCCACCCGAATTCCGAAGGTCTGTTGTATACCTTGCCAGCCCGATTTTCTCTTCCACATACTCAACGAAATCATCTGTGTCTTCAGGCAGTAGTTCGGGGTCCACAGCATTCCATTCCTGTTCAGCAATTCGGCGTGCTTCTTTATGGGAAACCCCTGCTTGGACAAGTCTAACAGCGATTAGTGGTAAGTCCTCAACATCAACAAACAGCGAGGCTTGCGTCGGTTCAGTTTCCTCTTTTGATGGCTCAAGTGCTGGTATTTCTTTGATCCGAGAGATTCTAAACTTAAGCGCGCTTACTCTCCTCCTAACCCGTTGATGTTCTATCTCAACAACGAAGTTTGTGAGTTCGTTGATCTCCTCTATCGCCGGTTTAATGACATCGCGGTTGAGAACTTTAAATTCTGGATATTCGTCATTATCAAGTCCCATCAGTTCTCTGAAGTCTTCAATTGAAATGAATGGGGTTTCACCTACATTTCGTGCAATATCAAAGTAATCAAAACAGACCTCCCACAAAATCACGGCATATCTGCTTGTGAACTGGTTTTGCAGTCGGAGGTTCAATTTCGTATAGATACGAGGGTTGTAAAGTCTATGGCGTAAATGGGGTGCGAAACCGTAAGTGCAGACTCCGTTCGCTATTTTTGCGGATGCCAACAGTGCAGCAACGCCCCATTCCTGCTTTTTGTCCTTCCTCAAAATATTCCATTTAACTGTGCAATCAACAAGTGCCCTTAATGTATCCTTGAGATGGTCGATGTCCTTGCTATCATAACCGAGACATTGTGCAAGGTCTTCCACACTAATGCGATGGATGTCAGTGTCGGGCAGTTCTTCGTAAGCATTGGCGAGTAACACGTTCCATGCACGTCTTTGCAGATGTGTGATTTTACTTTGAATCTGTATTGCTGGGCTGGCTTTTATGACTTCTTGTATTTCAGTAATGTGCATAATTAACCTCTTTTTTGTAGGTACATTTTTGTTAATACATTAGATT
>VYFM01000045.1 GCA_009842375.1 Candidatus Poribacteria bacterium
CAAATGTGTAGTAGAGATTTATTTGTCCCAATTTCAATCAATTTGAGCAAAAATTGTTCGTAACCTTTTGTTTAATGTGATGTAAAATGCAGCAAAAACAGCGATAGCAGCAAAAATCAGATCGAACCAATGCATTCTTTCTTTTATAAGTTCCCACTTTGAACTACCAGAATATTGAGTCTCTGCGATTGATGTAGCTGCTTCCTCTGATAAAAGTGGTTCTTCTGCGATTATTTGTTCTGTCATTTGTGTTATTGCATTCCACCTAACATCAAGGTATTTACCAACAAAGATTCCCATAATTGCAAACAGCGCAGCCCCGATAGAGACCATTATCCAATGTCTTGTTTCATGTGGATCAATGGCACGCGAACAAGTCAGAAGCATTCCGATGCCTGCAAGCACTCCAATTCCGACAGCAACAAAACCCCAATTGCTGCCTGTCCACTGAATTATTTTAGCCCAGAGAATGCCGCCTAGGACAGCACCAATGAGTCCTCCAAAAGGGGCAATTATAACTTTCATTTGTCATTAACGTTAGATATATTAGGTTTCAGTAAGTGGTGTTCGGTATTTTGTTCATAGGTGTATGCGACGCGAAATAATGCTTCTTCATTGAATGGTGCCGCTAATAATTGCAATCCGACAGGTAGACCACTATTTACTAAGCCACATGGAACAGAAATCCCCGGCAAACCAGCATGGCTTGCGGGAGTTGTCATCACATCACAGAGATACATCTGCAACGGATCAGCAGTGCGTTCACCGATCTTAAATGCGGGTGTCGGTGATGTCGGTGTTGCTATTACATCAACCTTTTCAAATGCTGCATCAAAATCAGACTTTATTAGCGTGCGTGCCTTTTGTGCTTTCTTGTAATAAGCATCTTGGTATCCTGCGCTAAGTGCAAAAGTACCAAGCATAATACGTCTTTTTACCTCTTCTCCAAAACCCTCACTACGTGTCTTTTTATACATATTTATCAGGTCTTCGGATTCTTCAGTCCGGTAACCGTATCGGACACCGTCATATCTCGCAAGGTTCGCACTTGCTTCCGCTGGTGCGATGATATAATATGTTGCTATTGCATATTCAGTATGTGGCAACGAAATATCTATGACAGAGGCTCCCAGAGATTCCAATTTTGCAATTGCATCCTGTATCTTGTCTGCTACCTCAGTATCCAAACCTTCTGTAAAGTACTCTTTTGGTACACCTATTTTCAACCCTTGTATATCGTTAATTAAACTTTGTGTGAAGTTTGGAATGGGCATATCAACCGATGTGGAGTCCATCTCATCTTTTCCACAAAGAGCATTAAGAACTAATGCACAATCGGTCACATCTTTCGTGAACGGACCGATCTGGTCAAGTGAAGATGCGAAAGCAATTAGTCCATAGCGTGATATTCTCCCGTAAGTTGGCTTCATTCCGACTACACCACACAGTGCTGCCGGTTGCCGTATTGAACCACCAGTGTCTGATCCTAATGAGCAGATTGCCGTATCTGCTGCTACAACTGCCGCTGAACCTCCACTGGACCCGCCGGGAATGGTATCTAAATCCCATGGATTATGGGTTATCTGGTATGCCGAGTTTTCGGTGGATGACCCCATTGCAAATTCGTCCATATTTGTTTTGCCTACCATAACTGCACCTTGTTGGTGAAGTTTTGTCATGACAGTCGCATCATAGGGTGGCACAAAATTACTGAGGATTTTTGAGGCACATGTTGTCCGCACACCTTTGGTGCATATCACATCCTTTATTGCAATAGGTATTCCAGCAAGCGGAGGTATCTCATCTCCATTTTGGAATCCGATATCTGCAGCGTTTGCTTGTTCTAATGCTATCTCTTTCGTCAAAGTCAAATATCCTTTGACCTGTGTTTCCACCTCCTCAATTCGTTCATATATTGATTCGGTTAATTCAACTGCAGTTATTTCGCGTGCCTTGAGTTTATCGTGTAGTTCGTGTGCCGTTAGTTGGTATAGCGACATTCAGTTCTGCTCCTTAATCGGTATCAATTACTCTGGGCACTCCGAAATAACCTTCTTCTTCCTCTGGAGCGTTTGCAAGAACTGCATCGCGAGGCAACGAGGTTTTTACAACATCAGGTTTAGTGATGTTTTGAAGTGGGTGTATATGTGATGTTGGTTGAACGTCATCCGTTTCCAATTCATTCAACTTCCCAATATAGTCTAAGATTCGGGCAAGTTGTTCTGTGAAATCTTTTGTTTCTTCTTTGTTAAATTCAAGTCGTGCTAAGTTTGCAACGTGGCTAACGCCTTCCGTAGTAATAGTTGCCATATAGTATCAGAACCTTTATTATACCTATCGTCCTTATGGATAATAGTAATTATACTGTTTGTAGAGGTGCAATAGCAGCAGCAAATTGTTTTGAACCTGCTCGGTCGAACCGAACTGTTACATAAGTATTCAATCCAGATCCGCTGAGTTTGGTCACCTTCCCGCGTCCAAAGCTTGGATGATGTACAATCTGATTGATTTTATAAAACTCAATTTGCTCCTCTTGAATGTAATTTGCATCTGACTGTGAAAATGCTGAGTTATAACGATCCACGTGCTTGATAAGATGCGAGTCAATTTCCTCAATGAATCGCGATGGCACTCTATACTCCGTACCACCCCATGTTCTGCGTGCCTTCGCATGCAACAGAAATAATTGTTCCTCAGCACGTGTTATGCCAACATAGCACAACCTACGTTCCTCTTCCACATTTTCTTCAGAATCGATGGAACGTTGGTGAGGCATATATCCTTCCTCCATACCAACTATGAAAACGAATGGAAATTCCAAACCTTTCGCACTATGTATAGTCATCATTGTGACGATATTGGTTTTATCCGTTTCGTCTATTTCCATCATGTCAATATCTGCAATGAGTGCAACATTTTCTAAATAATCAGATAGAGTCGGTTCCTCAGCCACCAATTCATATTCGTAGACCGCATTCATTAGTTCTTCTATATTTTCTACCCGATTTTGTGCTTCTATTGTACGTTGTGCCTTAAAGTTTTCAAGATAACCTGTCGTCTCTAATACATGGTCAAGTGCATCAGCAGGTAAGTCATTTCCGTCAAATTCATCAAATATTTTTGCGAAACGACGAATTTTCCCTTTGATACCTTTGTTAATCGTGTCAATTTCGTCAGCACGATCTATAGCCTCAATCAACGGAACTTCTTGAGTCTCTGCAAAATTCATCAGACGTTCAAGTGATGTTGCACCAATGCCTCGAGTAGGAACATTGATTATCCGTCTAAGACTCAATGAATCAAACGGATTGCACATGACCCGTAGGTATGCAATCAAATCCTTAATTTCCATCCGGTCATAAAAACCGAGACCACCGACAATCTGATAAGGGATGTTTGCAGAACGGAGTGCTTCCTCAAAAATACGGGATTGTGCATTCGTCCGATAAAAGATTGCAAAGTCCTTAAAATCAACGCCTTCTGCATTCCAATCCTCTATTTTTGTTCCCACGAAACCTGCTTCATCACGTTCATCAATTGCTTCGTAGCAGACTATTTGTTCACCCTCATCATTTTCTGTCCAGAGTTTTTTCTTTTTGCGTTTCTTATTGTTTTGAACAACACTCCATGCTGCGTCCAAGATATTTTGTGTTGAACGGTAGTTCTGTTCTAAACGGAGGACTCGTGTATTAGGATAGTGACGTTCAAAATCTATTATATTATGGATGTCTGCACCGCGAAACCCGTAGATAGACTGATCATCGTCTCCCACGACACACACATTCTTTTTTTCTCCAGCTAAAAACCTTATTAAATTATATTGACAGCGGTTCGTGTCCTGATATTCATCAACAAGAATATGTTCGAATCTTTCTTGGTAGTGTTCAAGTATATCTGGATATTTTCCAAAGAGTCGGACTGTAAAGTTTAGCAAATCATCAAAATCTAAAGCATTGTTTTTGCGAAGCGTATCCTGATATTCGGGATAAATTTTTGATACAATCTTTTCATAGTAACCGTCTGCGATGTCTGCGTAATTTTCAGGTGTGATACCGTCGTTTTTAGCTTTACTAATCAGATCGTGGATAGACCGTGGGTTATACTGTTTGTCGTCTAAACCGAAATTTCTGAGAGTGTCTTTTACAACAGTCAACTGTTCACTTTTATCGAATATCGTAAAACTGCGAGTAAAACCGTCTAATTGCTCTATGTCTCGGCGTAGGATGCGTGCACACGTCGCGTGGAATGTTGCTACCCATAAGTTCCTACTTGTTCCTTCTCCAACGAGCGAATCCAGCCGTTCCTTCATTTCGTTTGCTGCTTTGTTTGTGAATGTCACAGCAAGGATACGGAAGGGAGAAACACGGTGGTGTTTGATGAGATATGCGATGCGATGTGTGATGACGCGCGTTTTTCCGCTACCCGCACCAGATAGGATAAGGAGCGGTCCTTCGGTGTGTTGGACAGCCTCTTGCTGTACATCGTTCAAGTGTTTCAATAGATTATCTGACAAGAAACGCCTCCATAGGTGTGGATTGATAATACCGTATAAAGTATAAGCAATTTAGGTTTTGTTTGCAAGGAAATTGTTGGGATTGTCCAGAGACATTCAATTGTCGCGATTCAACATTTTCAGAATCAGGGATTTATGCTAAATCAAGAAATTAAGAATGTTTCAAAATGTCCAGATTCAGAGTTTTCAGAGTCATTCGCAATTTTGATGATTTTATGCTAATGCTATAAACCTATATCAGCACTGGGTTTATGGCTTATTTATGACTAATATAGTCATAAATGACTCTGAAAACTTTCAGAGTCGTGCTATATGTTGCATAAGGTGGATTTTGTAGATATGGTCCTGTCCAAAATGATTGAACAGGACTTCTGGACTGGACCATAAATAGATTTGAAAGGACCTATAACAACACTTGATATGTGTGAATTGCATTTGGAAACCGTTCAATAAATGTGATTCGAGATAATTGAATGGCTCTGGTAGTTTTACGGGTGTGTAAAGTTTTTGACATGTGTGTTGTCAGAATCGCGGATGACGCGGATGACGCGGATGAACGCGGATTTCTGAGTCTTCACCTTCCAACCCCATTTGAAAAGAATAACATCAATCCATTGA
>VYFM01000443.1 GCA_009842375.1 Candidatus Poribacteria bacterium
TGTTCTATATGTCCTATCCTGTCGGACATCGCTCCGCTCACGCCGACCTACAAGAGATCATATTGTTTTGTGAAAAATATATCAAAAAAACCTAAAACTGAATAACCCTGACATGGGAGAGTGTGTAAAGTATTTGGCAAAAGGTTGTGCTAAGGTGTTCCTTATGAGAAGTTTACTATTTTTTCACCGAAACGCAGATGATCACAGATTTCACGAATGAGGCAGATATGTTTTTGATGTTTTTTCATCGCTTTCAATGGATTGATGTTATTCTTTTCAAATCGGATTGGAAGGTGAAGACTCAGGAATCCGCGTTCATCCGCGTTTCTCCGCGTAATCCGCGATTCTGACAATACACATGCCAAAAACTTTACACACCCTACATGGGATTTAGCGAAATATAACGCGACCCGTAGGTTTTCATGATTCGATTGTGAATAAAGTCGTACTTCGCAGGGTTTATGGAGCGAAGTTTATCTGGATAGACAAGATAAAATGCAAGACTTTCCGCCATATCCTCATTCGGATTTTTTTGTTGTGCGTAGTCGGATACAAATGTTTTTCTCTCTTTAGTTGTTAACCAACCTTCTTCATTCTCTGGATCTTTATCTTCATACCAACCACCAAGTTCTATCCAGTTGTTTTTAAGCTGTTCAGGAAAAAGGTGTGTCCATAAGAAATGTGCTTTCTCATGAGCAATTACCCGGCGAGTATCACTTGTATAATCACGATTAAACATAGACTGTACTAATTCAATATATCCCATAGTTGTCCATGCAACACCTGCTGCTCTAACTTTATCATCAATCCTACAAATTACATATTTTAATTGCGGGACTTTATGTAATGCCCGTGGGAAATCTTCAAATACTGAAATCAACAGCATCAGGTCTTTATTCTCAAATTCTGCATAGTGTCTTGTAGTTTCTTGGGTTGTATGTTGGGTTAGGATTTCGTAGGATGGTATATCTACTATTATACCATATCTTTCTTTTAATATCGTTACAAGTGCCGGTCTATTGGTGCCATTTTCAGTAGTGAATACAACGGTAGCATTAAACAAACGTCTTTCAGGTGCTACCATATCAGCTGCACCTTCTTCTGGGAAAACATCACTACTGATGGTAACGAACTTCATATTATCTTGAGATACTATCTGGACATCATTTTGCATCTCATCGTTACTTATTTTCCATTTTGAAGGCGTTAATTTCTCACCAGGATTCGGAGATATGGATTCCAAGATTCCTTCGAGTGTCTGTGCTTGCTTTGTAGACCACGTAGAATCTAAATGGATGGAATATTTATAGGCAAGTTGTTCAATAGGATTATCTTTCCGAATTTCAAGCGGAACAGTATAGCAACTTACTTGACCTATTATGAGAATTAGAAGCAAAGTATATTTTATTCGTAACAAGAATTTAATCTGCATTGTTATTTCCTTTTGTACCACGTCGCAAGCGGAACGGATCGCTTTTGACTATTTCTGTAATCAGCACCGATATTCTATAGTCTTTCGCTTCAAGTTCGGTGACGATTCTTTCAATCGTTGGTCGGTCATAATATTCTAACCCTCTCCCTATTGCATAGATTAACATTTTTTCTGTTACACATTGTGCAAACTGCCTTTTTCTATTTTTGAGTATCTGTTTTAGATCCGTAATACCTTTAAATGATGTGCCATCAGGTAGTTGTCCCGCAGTATCTATATCTTGCTCTCCATCCTTCGTCCGATACTTTCCTATAGCGTTGTAGTTTTCCATGGCAAACCCGATAGGATCCATTTTTGCGTGGCAGTTTGCACAAGCAGGATCATCTCTGTGTTGTTCAAGACGTTCTCTAAGTGTGGTACCTGTAATGGCATCATGTTCTTCTTCTAATTCTGGAACATTTGGTGGTGGCGGCGGTGGTGGTGAACCGAGTATCTGTTCTAATACCCAACGTCCCCTTTTCACTGGTGATGTACGTGACGGATTAGAGGTTACTGTCAGGACACTGGCATGTGTAAGGATCCCTCCACGCGGGTGATTTGGCAATGCAACACGTTGAAACGCGTTGCCTTTAATCGGTTCTCCTTCCTCATTTCTCCAAATTTCGTAGTGTCCTGCCAAACGTTGGTTCAGAAAAGTATAATCTGCATCAAGTATATCAAGAATACTACGATCTTCACGGAATATTGACTCCAGAAATAGTTCTGTTTCTTTCATCATATCCGCACGTAGTTTGGTATTGAATGCTGGAAAACGATTGGGATCAGGTGTAACTGTATCCAGCCGTTGAATTTGTAGCCATTGCGCGCCAAAGTTGGTAGCTAATTCGGTCGCTTTTGGATCCGCAAGCATACGCCTAACTTGGTTTTCAAGTGATGCACTTAGTTGGTTTTTCTCAGCGAGTTCAAGGAGTTCGTCATCTGGAATGCTGCTCCATATAAAATATGAAAGTCTCTCTGCAAGACGAAAATCATCAATCGGTTGTGGTTCTTCAGTTTGTTGACGGTCATCTAATTCCAATCGGAATAAGAACTTTGGTGAACATAAAATAACTTTAATTCCATGCTGTATAGCAGCTTCCCATTTTGCACCCTCTGCTTGAAAAGATTCCACAAATTGAGTGAGTTCTTCAATTTCCTGACGACTCGGTGGTCGGCGATATGCCTTGCGAAGCAACCGTGTTAATACTTCACGAGTCTGTTCTATTTGAGGTGCGTCTGGTGTGCATGCTAAAATTTCGAGATGGGATTTCGGTCGTGTTTCCAACGGTCCTACTGATGTGATAGAACGAATGTGAAGTTTTGCTTGTGGTTCACCATTTTCAGGTCTTACCATTGCAATTCCTGCCAATTGGATATTCGGTACTCTACTAACAAGGTGTCTGATTGTTTGAAGTTTCTTTGGATCACGCGACGTAATTTCAAATATTTCTAATATTTTAATGCCTTGCTGCGCATTGGGATCCACACCGACTAACTTTACGAGTTCTTCTGGTGAAGAAACATCTTCCAAATCATTACCTTGGATGAATAGTGCAACGTGAACAGGTGTCTCACTTTCTGTTTCGGCATAAACCGTTGCACGAAAATAGGTTTCTACATCGTGTAAAAGTTTGAGAGTTGTAGCGTATGCTTTAAATGGTCCAGATAACCAAGGTTCAGTTGCATTTGGATCCAGCAGACGAAAACGTTGATCACGAACACTCTCATGACGAGGAAGTAGGTATCTTGTATTCTGGTAATTTGTAGAGGGTTTTGGGGGGTCCAAAATAATAACACGTGTCGCTATTGCTTCTGCTGCTTCAAGATACCGTTCCAGTAATAGTGGTGACATCGTCAGTACATCACCGATGTTATCAAATCCGTGTCCTACATCGTCTGCTGGGAAACTTTCAGTTGGATCAAAATCTGCTCCCAATAAATCTCTAATGCTGTTCTTGTATTCAACCTTATTGAGTCTTCGGACGGTTACGCGTCCGGGATCCGATTTCGCATTGCGGCTTGCGTCCTCAAAAATCGCATTGATGTGTTGGACAAATGATTCCATTTCCTCCAAAGAAGGTTGATCATTACCTACTGGAGGCATGTGACGTGTTTCTACCATCTGAAGCACTATATCCCAGATATCGCTATCTTTGATGAGCGACCTGTTATCCTCATAGGCATCAAGTCCGAGACCTGCCTCGGGTTGATCACCTGCATGGCAGCCAAAGCAGTACTGTTCTAAGAATGGGATACCCTCTTTTGCAAAGTCAGGAGTCTCTTTTTCACCGATACTGGGTCTTAATGTAGTAAAAACCAGTAGTAAGATTAGAAAAAGAGGTAATGAAAGGTATTTGTAAAGGAAAGATGGTTTTTTAGTAATGAGCGATTTTATTCTTTTGTAGAACATAGAGTGTAGATAGTGATTGAATTTATGCTTCTGTGTTTATGAACATACTATATCTCAGTTGATTTCTGTTTAATATCCAATTAATTGGTTGTCTTGATAAACTTGAGTTGAGAATAAGCCGGATTCTGTATATGATGATCATTCATCTGGGACCAATGTTGCCATTAACCTCAAGCGGTTACCCGGAGACGAGGCGGACACACCTTTAAATGTCTCCATTTTTACCTTGCTCCAGATGGGGTTTACCGAGCCCCATAAGTCACCTTATGGACTGGTGCGCTTTTACCGCACCGTTTCACCTGTACAACGTTGGACGTTGTAGTCTACTTTCTGTTGCACTTTCCATAACGTTGCCGCTCCTGGGGATTACCCAGCATCCTGTCCTGCGGAGTCCGGACTTTCCTCATCTCATTTTGAGACGCGACCATCTACTCAACTCAAGTATTCCTTAAGGGTAACATATTATGGACTTAGTCGGCAATATAAAATTAAATTTCAGAATCGTATTGATTTGGTATTGTTTGATTCTTAGGTTCTTCTTTCATAACCCGTTGTTCCCCTATTTCATTATCGGTAGGAACAATACGAATTTCTATATCATGATTTAGACGTGTCAGAAATGTAAGTAATCGCTCAACACTGTAATGATTAAACTTTCCATTCTTAAGCCGAGAGATTTCAGGCTGCTTCACGCCTAATATTTTGGCAGCCTCTTTTTGGGTTAACTTCCGTTCTTCTATAATCTGAAACACCTCAATTCCAAGAGCAGCTTTGATAAATAATTCATCCGCATGTGGTAGATTGAGATCCTCAAACACATTGCCTGAACTCTCTTCAAATTTAATTTTTTTGCTCATACTCTTTCTCCAATTCTTGTGCCATTTTCAGACGCTTTTTGATCAAGTCAATCTCTGTCTGTGGTGTTTCTATACCTTTCTTTGATTTTTTCTGAAAACAGTGCAGAACATAAATTCGCTCCCCAATTTTTACTGCATACACAGCGCGGTATGTATTAGTTTTATACGTAGTCCGTATTTCAAAAACCCCTGAACCGATGTGTTTAAGTGGTTTCACCGATGGAGATAAACTTCCCCTCTCTGCATAGAATAAAGCAATCCCTATATCCTTTCAAACCTATTTATGGTCCAGTCCAGAAGTCCTGTCCAATCATTTATATACTTTACCATATTTACAAAATTCACCTTATGCAACATATAGCACGACTCT
>VYFM01000119.1 GCA_009842375.1 Candidatus Poribacteria bacterium
ATGCCATCCGCGTAAAATTAGAAAACCAATTGTTTGATGGTGTATTAAATATAGGAGTCCGGCCTACATTTAATGGAACAAAATTGCAAGTAGAAAGCCATTTATTTGACTTTAATAAAAGCATTTACGGAGAAACTATTGAAATATTCTTTATTGAAAAGATACGTAACGAACTAACTTTCTCAAATAAGCAAGCACTCATTCAACAGATACGTAGAGATATTGCAGTTGCGAATGAAATACTCGACCAATAATCTTAGATTCTGGTAACGATGTTACTAACTCCACAATTGAACATATAGCAAGACCCGCATAAGTTCGCTAAATCCGATTTGCTACCCACAAAGTACCCCTCCGTATAATTTCCTGAAAACTTGGATTTTCAAGTACAGCCATATCATGACCTAATGCAAAATAGAAGACTTTACCCTCACCGAAGATGTGGTGGAACGCCATGACATGCGTTTCGTCTTTGGTATGGTCATACGCATGCATCAGATGGTGTGAGGAATCAGGATTGTGTTTCAGATAGTAGAGTTCGTCCTTCGCTTCGAAATCACTCAATCCGCTTGTGATGGGATGATCAGTATCACTAATACTTACGGTAAAATCCATATACGGACTATGTCCGTTGAAGAATCCGTTTAACATGCTGTGGTATCCTTCAGATTCTCTGAAAGAAGCGGCTGCAGTATGAAGACCGAAAAATCCACCACCCGATCTTATATAGTTGAGTAAGCTTGTTTCTTGTGTTTGTGTAAGTTCACCGACATCGGTGTAGAATAGCACAGTGTGATATGTATCAAGACCGTCCGCAAGCACATTGTAATCACGTGAGAAATCGGCTTTTATGTTTTCTGTTTCATTCAGTAGTTTGGTTATATATTTACCATTTCCTTCATGGTCGTGATACTTACCTTCTGTTCCAACAAAGATTAGTGAATTAACTAAATCCATATTTCATCTCCTATAAATTGTTTGGTGTAACAAGCACCTTCACTGATCCGAATTCATCACGTCCCGCAGCAACAGCAAATGCTTGGGAAATATTATCCAGACCGAACCGATGGGTAACTAAGGGATTTGGATCGATTTTACCAGCAGCAAGTAAATCAATCGCAATACGAAATTCGGTTTTTCCACCACGTCTACCGTAACAGAATGACCAAATAATGGTAAGTTCTCGACTGCGTGCAAACCGTTCGGAAAATGTGAGGGGGGCACCATGTCCACCTACCATACAAACGCGTCCCCGTTTTGCTGCTATTTCCGTAGCACGTTCCAACGTATTTGCCGTACCTCCTACTGCTTCAAAGACGACATCTGCCCCGCGTCCATCACTCCAATCCATGATAGCTGCGACCGAATCCGTTTTATCCACATTTATAGGTACTGCCCCAACTGCTTCGTGTGCAATCTGTATCGGTGCATCCGGTTTACCTAAAACTGCAATAGACGTAGCACCTGCAACATCTGCCACCTGTGCAATCGTCAAACCTACTGGACCGCTTCCAATAATCGCAACGTGATCACCTGGAGAAACCATCGCTCTGTTCACAGCATGCACAGCAACTGCATATACCTCCGCTAACGCACCACCCTCAACGGAAACGTTATCAGGTAGTTCATAAGCATTTGATGTAGCTGCAACCATATACTCAGCAAAGCCTCCACCTGCATGACGCAGTTTAGAACAAATATTGTAGTAACCGTTTAGGCATTCTGGACAATTGTTGCATGGACTGATCGGTTCGATCGCAACGCGTGCTCCCGTCTTATGAGTGGTTACATCTTTTCCTATGTCAATGATTTCACCAGTTAATTCATGTCCACCGATGCGAGGTGATAAAGGTTTCTCTGGTTGTCGGTGATATCCATGTAGGTCACTTCCACATATTCCTGCTGCATTAACTTTGACGAGAACTTGGTCAAGAGCAGGTGTAGGGTCGGGAACATTTTCAACTCTTATGTCTTTACCACCGTAAAACTGTGCTGCTTTCATTAAGTCCTCCACCATAGCAAAAGTCTATATTAACCATAGCATAGGTGGATCATTACGTCAAACGTAAATCATACCTTGGGTGTGTAAAGTTTTTGGCAGGTGTGTTGTCTGAATCGCGGAGGACGCCGATTACGCGGAGGAACGCTGTTTTCTGAATAACCCTGCGGTATGAATGCCATTAAGGCATTCCCCGCACGTGAATGCTACGATGTTAGAATCTCGGAATGCCCTGAAGGCGCGGAGGGTGCGGAGGGAAGAGCGGGCGAGGAGACCTTACCCCTACGAGGGAGTGGTGGGAATACGGGCGAGGAGACCTCGCACATACGATATGTCTGAGTAGGAGAGAACCTTTTGCCAAAAACTTTATATACCCTCATACCTTGAATGGGTGCAGATTATATAGCACGTTCAATTGACCAATGCCTATCTGTACTCTGAACTACAACAGCGTTTGGCATATCCATTTGTGTTAGCATCTGATTGACTTCATCAAGTGTGAAGGCAGCAAGGAAGGAATCGTAATAGAGTTTCTGTTGTAGCGGAGTATCATTAGCGGCATATTTATCTACAAATGCTTGTGCATCTGCTGGTGTTTTGGGGCGAATGAGATCGCGAATTAGTACAAGACCGTTTGGTTTGACAACTCTCCCCATCTCTTGAAGGGATTTCAAGGCATCGTGTATGTGATGAACAATACTGTTTGAAATGAGACCGTCAAAGATATTATCAGGATAAGGTAGGGTTTTAGCGTCAACATGTTCGAGTGTAATCCGATCTGTAAGACCAGCATCATGAACATGTCTTTTTGCTATCTTTAACATCTCATGAGATAAGTCAATGGCAGTGATGTGAATATTTGAACAATGTTGAGCCAGTAGGATGGGAATTTGTGCGGGACCTGTGCCGACATCAAGAAAATGTCCTGTGCTTGCACCAAGAGCGATGACACGATCAACAAAAGCTTGGTCTACCTCACCGTGTCCCATAGCATCATAAGCTTCTGCATCTTCTGCTGTATCCATCACTTCTGGTTCAACAATTCGCTCCATACTCACATTTCCTGATAAGTTTAGCAACAGTCATAGCATTTTGTCGGATCTGGTCAGGATGGTATTGGGTATACATTCCGACTGCCATAGCATCAGTTGGTTTGATATTTTCAAGGGCAAACTGAAATGCTACTGTTGGTTCGTTTCTACCTGCTGCTAATACTTTAATGGCAATTATAGGTTTTGGTACTGCTTTGATAACAGAGACTGCAGTATCACGGTCGTCTGGTAAATACATCTCTCTATGCCGTGTATGATTATACAATGCACATACAAAAAAGTCAACGTCATATCCTTCAGTATAGCAATACTTGAGAATCTGTGGATCATGTGTCCCAATGCCTACTGCAAACCCAACATCACGAACACGTTGTAAAAAATCAACAAGTGAATCGAGCTGTCCATCAATATACAAGGTATCAGTTGTCCCTCCGTGATGGTATATGGCAATCGGGTTATAACGTGCAATTATCTTTAGATACTGGTTCAAATCGCTATATTCTGTAGATTTTGGTGTCTGTGCTATCCACTGAATTGTACCGCCTGCATTCCAATATTCATTTAATGCACGCATGATATGTCTATCCGCACGGGCAAGAACAGTGTTGATACCGCTCTGTTCTGCTTGTGAAAGATCATCCATTATCCGACGCGTTGTATAGTAATCCTCCATGGCTTTTGATGCAGCAGGAGATTGGTGTGATATACCACTATACGGATTACCACCGATTATAAGTCGTGTGATGTTATGTGATGCTATGGATATTGTTGGTAGTTTCACAAGACTATTTCCTTGATTTGTCTGATATGCACTAATCTATTGTCCTTCATTCATTATTTTCTTCTGGTGATGCTACTACATAGACATGCTCATTTCCAACTGCAACACTTGATGGTAGTTGAGACTTTAGTGATATAGCAGATACAAAACGATCGCTATCAGTTGTTTTAAGGTTAATAATTGTGATTACGCCTTTTGTATATGTCACATATAGATAGTTATGTTTAATTTGAAAATCTGTATAGAATCCTAACAGTTGAAACGGTTCATAGTCGATTGTGTGTGACCACTGGTCTTGTGATACAAACTGTATTTTGTTTCTATCCCCATGATATGCGTTCGTAGGTATTCCCTCTGGTAGTTTCTTTTCACCTGTTAGGTATAGGTGTGCGAGATAATTTGCCTCTATGTTGTACTCCTCAAGCCAATTCCAGAGATAAGGTCGATCTCTATCCTTATCCAAGACAATCGTAATGTCGCGACATGTGTACCTACGGCTTGCAAATACCAGATAATCATTGGATCTTCTCATTATCTGATGGATGCAATTGAACTCTAATAGATCAGTTTGATTTGAAAGATCTACCCTACTATATTCAAATGCTGTTCTATTCTTCAACAGAATCTGTTCAACATCTGCTCCCATTGCTTTTACAGCGACTAAACCTGATGGCAATTCTATTTCAACAGTCTTAATTGGTAAGATTGTATCATTTGTCAATTGAAAAATATGTAGATAATTGTTGACATCCTTTACATATAGGTAAGAATCATTAATATCAAATTCACTTATTGTATTTGAATGGTGCAAACTTGCCTTAGATTGAAGTATAGGTTGAAGCGGATTGGAACAATCTACGAGATAGAACTTATTTTTACTGGCTACAACAACATGGTCGTCCGATACATGTGCTTTACCAATTTTTTCAGGGAATGATATTGAAGTTTGATACGATGGCTGATGCGGGTTGGAGATATCTATGACGAGTAATTCTGTTTCAGTTGTTACATAAGCGTATTTATCTGAAAGAATGACATTATTATTAAGACCGGAACGAAACGGCAGATGTATTGAACTTACGAGTGATGGGTTCTTAACGTCTTTAGTATCAATAACAGTGAATATTGTCTGTTGCGGTTTTTCATCCGTATTTTCATGTTGTTCAATAACACTCAAAACACAACCGATATTTAATGTAACCGTTAGCATTACAATGAGAAAAGTAAAGCTTGATTTTTCAAATACTCTGTGCATTAT
>VYFM01000513.1 GCA_009842375.1 Candidatus Poribacteria bacterium
GTGTTTTATCTACTGATTACCTTCACGTTCAAAGAGCAACTTAAAAAATCGAATATCTCTACTATATGCGTAATCAAATGAATAGTGCCAATAATCATCAAAATGTTTAATGTTATCTTATTCCTCGCGCTCTTTTATGGTTGATATGGTGAGTTCCTCTTATTTGGATATTGGGTGTCGGTTAAATATAGAATAGTGTTTTACTGTGGCACTAGTTGCGAAATTCGTTTCGCCGGGTATGTATATCTGAGTGGCAATATTCGCAGAGGGCAACGAGATCGGAGAGGGTCGTTACCAATGTTTGTCTAAATTATAAACGACTCAAACTGGTCGCAGTAAATCTACTTCCCTCAGGTTGTATGCACTGATAGGTCATTGGCTATGGTTAAGCGTCTTTGTCTTGTAAATGTTCGGGGTCGGGTGTATCCTTCACCAGTCGGTCCGGCGATAGTCATTGCCAAAAAGCCTTCACCTTCCAATCCACAACATGCGTAAGAAGGGGCATTAACAACGACAACGGAACAATTCATTGCCTTGTTGTATTGTGTGATGCGCGCTGTGTTGTTAGTGTGTATCATTGCAGTGTGTCCACGTCCACCATCTGCTGCAAGCGCACCTTGAAGTGCTTCGTCAAAGTCACGCACACGTACCACTGGCAAAATCGGCATCAGATATTCATTGATAACAAATCCGTGGTCTGCTGGGACTTCCACGACAACAGCAACCGTTTGGGCAGGTGCTGTAATACCTGCTGCTTCAAGGATAACCTTTGCATCTTTGCCAATATATTCTTTATTTGATTCTCCGTTTTCAGTAACAACTGCCTCAAGTGCTTCGCGTTGACTCGCGTCGAGTAGATGTCCTCCGTTTTTTGTCAATTCACCTATCGTTTCATTCGCAACAGATTCAACAACAAAGAGTGCTTTTTCTCCGATACAGAGCAGGTTATTGTCAAAACTTGTGCCTGCAATCACATGCCTTGCGGCATTTGGAATATCAGCGGTTTCGTCAATAATCGCGGGTGGATTTCCGGGTCCAGCAGCGATAGCCTTTTTGCCACTTGTCAATGCAGCTCTCACTACACTCGCGCCACCAGTCGCAACAACCATTGCAATGTCAGCGTGATCCATAATCTGTTTTGCTGTTCGCAGCGTAGCATTCGCAACAGAGGCGAGTAGATTCGCAGGTCCGCCAGCCTTGACAATCGCTTCGTTGATAACATGCATCGTCTCTTCCGTGCAGTCACTTGCATTTGGGTGCGGACTAAATACGACAGCATTCCCCGCGGCGATCATGATAATCGCGTGGTTAATAACTGTGGAAGTCGGATTAGTGGTGGGAGTAATCGAATTTATAATACCAAAGGGGACATATTCAATTAAAAGCGCGCCATCGTCTCCAGACATAGACTCCGACATCAAGTCTTCCATACCGGGTGACAGGTTAACCGCACCTTCATTTTTCATGACCTTATGTTCCGCGTTACCCATCTTTGTATCTTGGACAGCAAGGTCAGCGAGTCGTTTTGCGTTTTCAAGAGAAACCTGTTTTATTGCCTCAATAAGTTCACGTCGTTTAGCAAACCCAAGTTTGATGAGTGCTTCTTGTGCTGTTTTTGCTGCACTGATAGCCTCCTCAACGGTCGCGAAAACACCTGAACGAGAGGAACTTACTCCAACCGTTACGGGTGGGGTTGAACCCGTTCCCTCTTTCTGTAAACTTGTTAAAACCTGCGAAACAATCTGTTCAATCTGTTTCTCATCAATTTGTGCCATTCAGCCCTCCAATACCTCATGTGTAGGTGTAGCGATTAGCAATCGCAATAAACACCGATTCGCGCTTAAAAATCCAAGCATCGCAATCGACTTGTCGATTCAACGATGTCTAAGTGTTGGGGGTGTAGTTAGCAATCTTTATAGCAAATGAATTAAGAATGCTTACATAACAGTAGATTGCTTTCATGTTCCTATAGGCGCGATGTCTATACCGCGCCGTGTCCAACACAAACAATAGATTTATGCATCCGAATCGTCATCGGCACCGGCAGCTTTTCCACCGAGAATGGCTTCAACATCCGAGTGTGGACGCGGAATGACATGGACTGATACCAATTCGCCAACTGCTTTTGCAGCTTCAGCACCGGCATCCGTTGCAGCCTGCACTGCCCCGACATCTCCGCGGACCATGACGGTTACAAAACCACCACCTACCTGTTCTTTTCCAATCAACTTGACGTTTGCGGCTTTGACCATTGTGTCGGCAGCTTCAACCGCACCGACCAACCCACGTGTTTCAACCATTCCTAATGCTTCATTGCTCATATTTTTTGCTCCTTATCTGTCTGAAAAAAGTAGAATGCAAGGCACTAATGCTCTGTCTAAAAGATAGACGCAGTACCTTTGATTGATATAATGTGCACGTTTATATGATACTATAAATGCGTATTTTTAGCAAATCAAATTTTGGTTTGAGTGTGTAAAGTTTTTTGCATGTGTATTGTCTGAATCGCAGATTACGCGGATTACGCGGATGAACGCCAAATCAACGGTATGAATGCCTTTTTGGCATTCCCCGGATTTCTGAGTCTTCGCATCGGACATCCCGCTTCATAAGATAAACATCCATCCATTGAAAACGAGGACAGGACATCAGAAACTCATCCGCGTCTATCTGCGAAATCAGCGTCCTCCGCGATTCAGACAAATAATATGTCGGACTTCGCTACGCTCACGCCGACCTACGTTATAAACTCTCAGTATCAATCATCAACAAAAGGTTCATAAAACTAAATAACCCTGTGAATATTACTTGATATATACCAACCTGTCAAGTATAATATAAGTGCCAGTGGACAAAATTCGGGTTCATCCGTGTGATTGGGAGGCTACGGCTCAGACCAATCCTATATCCCTGGCTTTCATTGTGTAACTTACCAAAACTAGACTTCCCATCCTCTATTTCATCAAACACAACATCCCTTACATTACCAATTTCCCTTGCATTCTCACTGAAATATGGTATCATAGCAAAAACCATAAAACCACAGGAACAATATGATACAACAAATAGAAATAACTTTACCCGAATACACACGCGGGTTTCATCTCATCACAGACGAAATTGTGAAGTCCATCGGGGAACTACCGGAAACAGGCATTCTACATCTCTTTATCAAGCACACCTCAGCAGGTATAACAATCAATGAAAATGATGATCCGACGGTGCGGGAAGATTTTGCCAACAGTTTCGACCGTCTCGTGAAGGAACGTGAACCCTTCTATAAGCACACTATAGAAGGTGATGACGATATGCCAGCACATATCAAAGCGTCGCTTGTCGGCTTTGCTGTGTCCATTCCGATTACGAACCACAACCTGAATTTGGGAATATGGCAGGGAATCTATCTGTGCGAATTTCGCAATCGTGGTGGCAGACGTAACCTAACAGCGACGCTTTATTCTTAGGAGATATTGCGAACAAGAGGTACGGTGCGGTTAGGAAACCGCACCTACCGTGTGGAAAATTGTGTATTTACCTTAATTATACCCACGACGATTTTAGTTCATGCACTTTCAGGGACGACAATGTAGCTGCACCACCCTCGGCGTAAATCCCGATGTCCGCATTTTCCACGTCTGGTACGAAATAGGATGTCATGGAGAGTGCGCCTGCATTGCCGAATGCTTCAATAGAGATGCGATCAACTAAAATCTGCAGTTGGATTTTACCATCTTGTGGCGTGAGAGGACCACTCCTTTCAAGGAACGACAGCTGCTTTTCAGCAACATCGTATCGGACATCCTGACCACGAATATTGAAGCCAACAGCGGTAGCATCGTTGAGTTCAATCTCTGCGCGGATATCAAATAATTCACCTGTCAATCCTGCAAGCAGGTTCTCTTCGGGATTCAGCGTAACGTTGCTCCAAGCGTGCGTATAGTCGTGGATATTTGCAATTTCAGCAACCGGTTCGCGATAGAGACGAATACCTTCTGGTGTCGTACGAAGCGTTAACACACAAGGGAAACTCATCTGTTGATTAAAAGGCATCTCAGGAGGGTTACTACCGTTCATCCATGCAATCTGAATACGACGACCATCGGAATCCGGCACATCACTCCATGTTTGTGCAGCGTAGAAGTTTTTACCGTAGTCTGCTCGTTGTGATTCGCCATCTTGGATGAAGTTAGTGCCATCAAAATCACCAACATAATATTTACCACCAGCACCCCAGAACACCCATTTGGTATTTTCAGGATCGCCATTAACAGGAAGTTCGAAGAGATCTGGACATTCACCATCTGGTATCTTAATATCAGAGAGTCGTTCCCACTCCTTTAAGTTCGTAGAACTGAAGAAGGTAAAATCATTTCCATCAAGGAAAAGTGTCATCACCCATTTTTGTGTGGGTTCGTGCCAAACCACCTTGGGGTCTCGGTTGCTGGCAACGATGTGTTCAATGACAGGATTACCTTCATATTTTGTCCAACTACGTCCACGGTCATTACTATAAGCGATGCTCTGTGTGAACGGCACTTTCTCCGGAGCGTGGCTACCAGCAGATGTATAGAATACCACGAGGACTGCCTCGTCTCCTGTTTGGAAACCTGCAGTATTGTTGTAATCCACAACACCGGAACCTGAGAAAATCGTACCCAGTTCATCGGGATGGATAGCATGTGGCAGTTGTTTCCAGTGAACGAGGTCGGGACTAACAGCATGTCCCCACGTCATGTTTCCCCAGTTTATGCCAAAAGGGTTGTGTTGAAAGAAAAGGTGATACTCTCCTTTGTAATAAATCAATCCATTCGGGTCGTTTGTCCAGTTGGTTTTTGGTGTGAAATGGAACTGCGGACGGTATGTTTCTTGGTAAGCAGTCTGAATCATAATCTATTCCTTCCGTTTGAAGATTGCAAAGAGAAAGCAAATTTACTCTATATTCGTTATGGATTATACTATTCATAAACATCTATTTTGTCAAGTTGCATTCTTATTTGGTATTAATTTCCTCATAATGAAAAATTAGGCAACCGTTTTACCAGTTACCCGCGTCACTATATATCATTTACGAATG
>VYFM01000323.1 GCA_009842375.1 Candidatus Poribacteria bacterium
ATCTTGATCGCAGCAAATCTTATTGGATGCAACCGAGAGATAATTGAATTGATGCCTATCAGGGACGTTGAAATATATGCTACTGCAATAGATCTACCGGACGCTCCGGACGTTTTTGCTATTTCCGTTTTGGTTACTGGAACATTATCGGATAAATGCATAGAAAACTACGAAATAGATTATGATATGATGCCTCATGTGTTTGATAGGTATCCAATTTATTCGGATGGAGACACAATTTTTATTGAGATCAAACAGACAATAACGGTAGGTAGCGTTTCATGTGATCTTGCAAGTCCATACTATATTGATATGATCTTTCTCGGATACTGCGAACCAGGGGAATATACAATAGATGTGAACGGATATACAGAGACATTTAGTATTGAATGATGTGTTCGTCCACAGTATTTTATTTGTTGTTAAGGTGTTAGGTGTCAACTTTAGGAATTGTTTAAACCCTCTTTAGTCCCGCCAGATGTCATACGCGCGCATTTTGGCGTTGAGTTGGTAGGGACTAAAGCATTCATAGTGTTGATTTATGGGTGTCGTTCCTCTGCCCAACCTACAAGACTCGACGATTGAACACCTCTGGATTTTAACATAAATACCATTGCCTCTCTAATCAGAACAAGGAGATAAACACTTGAAAACAACACCGATTTTCATACTTATATTACTTATTTTGCTAACACTTTTGCCTCTACAAAATGGTTTTACACAACAGGAAAACACACCCTTAAATGCTGTCGGTGTCATATACTTTCTACCATCTGATCGAGCGGCTCATCCAGATGTAAATGATAAACTGGATACCTTGTTAAAAACCGTTCAAAAGTTCTTTGAAGACGAGATGAACCGTAATGGGTTCGGGAGAAAAACTTTCAAACTTCAAACCGATGCTAACGGAAAAACGTTGGTGCATCATATCAATGGACAGTTCAATGCCGAATACTATAACGCTCAACCTGGGGCTTTCAATAAGGTCTTTGCAGAAATTAGTGAACAGATTGATATTTGGGAAAATATCCACTTCATCGCGGCAGATATAACCTATCCTGAAGCACACTGGCGCGGTGGTGGTCAATCCGTTATCGGTAGCCATACAATCACTTATATTCCGTATGACCAAGATTTTATTGATCCGTATTTTGCAGGACACGAACTCGCACATTCTTTCGGATTACGTCATGACTTTCGCGATCGCACCAATCTCTCTGAAGCAGACATCTTGTCCTATACAGTGGGAATAGACTTCAACAATCGACGTCTATCTAAGGCTGCAGCAGAATGGCTCGATGTCCACCCTTACTTCAATGATACGCCCCCTACAATAAATGAACTACCGTCAAGTTATATGCTGCCTCCGCGTAAATACCCACCGAATGCTATCAGTCTGCGTTTTGAAATAGATGACCCCGATGGGCTCCATCAAGCACAGTTGCACATTCCAAGAGAAAGCGGTATGAGTCTGGGTAGCTACAAGTCTTTGGATGGTGAAAAGAGAACCATCGTAGAGTTCGTCACAACCGAATTGACAGCGACAATCATCAACGAAGTGCTACTCGGCACTATTGATGTGAATGGTAACTTCTGGTGGTCATCACATCATATCCCAATAGATGAGATTCAACCTGTGGAGGGTCCGATCCATGTGGATAGTTCTGCAGCAGCGATCGTTCGTGTCGTCTCTGGTAATAAACAATATAGTAATCTCAACAGCAGGCTTTTAAAACCTTTTGTGGTGACCGTGCGGGATGTGATTGATGAACCCGTTGCCGGAGTGCAAGTCGTATTCGAAGTGACTGCTGGGGAAGGCACACTCTCGGTTACAAATCCTTGGACAGACTCTGATGGACGCGCAGAAACCTACTTAACCCTCGGTGGTGAACGCACGGACTACCGCGTTACAGCAAGTGTTGAAGGTGCATCGGAACAAGCAAGCTTCAATGCCTTTGTAGATATAAACAGTCCTGCGACCGCATCTCCCCTAAAATCACTCAGAGGACATCGCGACGCAGTTATGAGTGTTGCATTTTCACCTGATGGTAGCATTTTCGCAACAAGCAGCGGAGACACAACCATTCGACTCTGGGATGGACTCACAGGAGACTATAAAAAAACTCTCAGAGGACATACAGGGTGGGTCAATAGTGTTGCGTTTAGTCCGAATGGAGAGACACTCGTTAGTGGCAGTGGTGATGATACTATACGGATTTGGGACGTTGCGACTGGAACGACAAAGTTGGACTTTGATGGCTTATCCTATAGTATTCCGGTTGTCGCGTATTTTCCTGACGGTACCAAGATTGCCAGTGGCACGCTGAAAGGCGATATACATATCTGGGATGCAACTACTGGACAGCTCATAACTTCATATCCTGGACACTCAGCGGATGGCATTGCCAACGTTTCAAGTCTTGATTTCAATCCGGATGGTAGCATCCTTCTGAGTAGCGGCACAGACAGAGTTATTCGACTGTGGGATACGGCGACAGGACGGCAGATCAAAGAAATCGATGAACATGGTGATTCTGTGAGGGTAGTGTTTAACAACGATGGTAACAAGATCGCAAGTGTCGGAGCCTGGGACCGCACAGCGCGACTGTGGGATGTTGACACCGGACGGAGGCTCAACATCTTTCATGGTCATAATTCTGGTGTTTATGCTGTCGCATTCAGTCCAGATAGTATGACACTGGCAACCGGAAGTTTCAACGGAACGATACGTTTATGGGATACAACCACAGGGTTACAGCAGAAACTGCTTATTGGACATACCAAAACTGTACGTGCAATCGCATTTAGTCCGACTCAGGACATTATCGTTAGCGTGGGGTGGGACGACACTGTGAACCTTTGGGCGTACACACCGACATTCATAGACCCGAATTTCGATGATAGCAATAGACTCACGATAGATTTTCTTGAAAAGGTCGCGATCAGTGAAATAATGGTCGCTACGAACGATGGAACTTTACCACAATGGATAGAACTACACAACTATTCTGATGGAAATCCGGCGAACATGAAGGGGTGGACGTTAGAGATACAGAACCGCATGACGAAAGATTTCACCGACAATCTGAATGTGCAACTCACTTTTGGCGACAAGTCTATAGCACCTTTAGAGACCGTTCTGATTGTTACAAAACAGGGACGATCCTCTAATAATCTTTCAGATGAACAGATTTACGACCTTAGCACGTTTCATCCAAACATCCGAGGTATATTGCTGAATGAAGCGGGTTTCTATATGAGAATTCGTAACGCCAAGGGTGAACTTGTAGATGAGATCGGGAATCTGGATGAAAACAGCAGCTCTGATGATAAACCTGACTGGTTGTTCCCAAAGCGGTTCACTGAGAGTGGCGCACGTACCTCAATGATTCGCCGACACGATTTTGATCATCCATTCCTCGGAATTAAGGCTTATGGATGGATTTCTGCGAAAAACACGAAACTTTTCACCCACACTACCAGCTTCTACGGACACCCTCAAGACATCGGCTCTCCCGGTATCGAAAGAGGCGGTGCGCTGCCTGTATCTTTATCACATTTCCTTGCTGAACGGACCAATGCGGGAGTTGTGCTGAATTGGATAACCGAATCGGAAGTGGATAACGCAGGCTTTTACATCTACCGTAGCAAAACAAAGAATGGCGAATTCAAGGTTGTTAATCCTACCATAATACAAGGGGCAGGCACGACAGGCGAACGCAACGAGTATACATGGACAGATACAACTGCTAAACCAAATACCGTTTACTACTATCGTATAGAAGATGTGTCGCATGCAGGTGTTCGAGGACAGTTAGCCACTGTTCGGTTGAGAGGGCTTGTATCTGCACGCGGTAAACTTACCACCTCATGGGCGGATTTGAAAATGTCGCAATAAGGAACCTGTTCCAACTTGCTAAATGTAATGTCCACACACCGCAGATGGCGTTGTATAAAGTCTATTTGCGTGAATCTTATTTTGGTTTATTCTCTTTATACCTTGCAATTGCACCGCGTTCTGCCATCTCTGCGCGCGCATAGTGTGCTGGCATCTGTGAGTTCTTCCATCTACCTGCTACCTGTAAGTCAACGACCGAAGCACCGGCTTTGGCAAGTGAAACTGCAGAACCTACCCGTAAAGAATGTCCTGAAATAAATCCATCAACACCGGCATCAGCTGCTCTCTCTTTAATAATCCGTCTTGCTGATACATCTGTAAGCCGACTCGTTTGGATATGTCCACCCCGGCGTATAGGTCTGAATAAAGCGCCACGCGTAATCCCTGCCTTCTCTCGATACTTACTAATAGCGTTCCTTGTATCACTTGTGACATATAACGCGACACCCTCACCTTGTTGATCTGTCTTTGACCTTTGGACAATTAACGTATTTTGTTTGAAATGTCCACAATTGACTGCGACAACTTCAGATACGCGTAGCAGGCAATCAGACATCAGCCGGATCATAGCAGAATCCCTACATCCCATTATAGATCCATCAGACTCTGCAAAGGCACAGACACGTTCGACATCAGTCCATACAAGTGCATCTACTTGACCGCGACCTCGACCCTTAGCATCGCGCCGGATAGTCTTCAATCTTTTTTGACTGATTGGGAACTGGATATCCTTACCTATCACATTGCTGAAATACCATTTCACTGCGGCTAAGTTGACGGATAAGGTGCTTGGGGCTATTCCTTTTGCATCCAAACTTGAGAGATAGGCTGCCAATTGTGTATCTGTGAAGTTGTCCAGTGTTTCACCTTTGGTGGAGAGGAACTCATTGAGTTGTCGCCAAGATAGTTGATAGGCGCGTCTGGAATTTGGAGATAACGCATCCCACGCGATACCGATCCGAAGTTTATCGTCGTCCGTGAGTTGCAAACCTGTTCTCGTTTCAATCGTTGCTAATGCTTGCATTGTCTTACCTCAAGTCCTGAGTGTTGTTTTTCGTGATGGTAACTTCCCAAGTTCTGTTAAAGTTTTGAAGCGATTATATATATAATATTTGCCGATTTTCATTTTATGCACCCTTTTGCACCTAAAAATCAGTCTTAAGGGTATCAG
>VYFM01000722.1 GCA_009842375.1 Candidatus Poribacteria bacterium
GTCCTAAGATGCACAAACTAAAAGTTTGTGCTACATGGTAATTCAATCATTTCCGGTTCATGGTCTTTTGTAATGATGATACGTCGTTTCCATTCATTATCATCTTGATCAGGGAAATCTGCACGGTAGTGTGCCCCACGACTCTCTGTTCTTGTGAGAGCTGCTTTCGTTATTATCCACGCAACATTAAGCATGTTTACAGTCTCACATAATTCTACATTAGCAGTTTGAATACTGGCAGGTGAAGATTGACAGAGACCAATCTCATCCTCGATTTCTTCCAAATCGGAAAGGGTTAATTCTAAACCTTCACAGTCGCGTTCAATGGCAACATTCTCCCATAGTGTTTCGCAAATAGCATCCTTTATTGAAAGTATAGTATCCTTATTTAACGGCTCGTTCTTTTTATTATCTTCAGTTATTTTGGGATATGTCAGTTGCAAGATTGGTGGTGATTTTAGGGTCTGTGTTGCTGTATAAGATGCAGCATTATTCCCCGCACGCACTCCAAATACGAGACACTCTAATAGCGAATTACTTGCCAAACGGTTTGCTCCATGTACCCCAGTACATGCAACTTCACCACATGCATATAGTCCTTGGATGTTGGTTTCCGATTCAGAGTTAGTATGGACTCCACCCATCATAAAATGTGCGCCTGGTCGCACAGGGATAAGATCTATACTAATATCCAGACCAAAATGTTTGGTTGTAGCAGAAATGGTTGGAAATCTATCATGAATAAAATCGGCAGATTTATGTGTAATATCAAGATATACACACGGGAATCCTGTTAACAACATCTCATTTTGGATAGCACGACTGACCACATCTCTGGGAGCAAGTTCTCCTCTTTCATGGTATTTATCCATAAATTGTTCACCACGAATGTTAACAAGTTTTCCTCCTTCTCCCCTTACTGCTTCAGATATTAGAAAATTGGGTGCTCCGTCAAGGTAAAGTGTTGTCGGATGGAACTGAACGAACTCCATATCTATCATTTCACACCCCGCACGCCACGCAGCTGCAAATCCATCCCCGGTAGCCACTTCTGGATTTGATGTGCATGGATAGAGACGACCAAGTCCTCCTGTAGCAAGAATTGTAGCTTTTGCATAGAGGTGTACTATTTTACCTTCAACGATTGCAGTAACACCGTAACATGTAATTTTGTCGTCATTAGTGATTGATGTTTCGTCTGTTAGTAGATCGACTGCAAAAACGTTAGATATGACACGGATACGTTCTGTATTTAACACTCGCTGAACGAGAACGTCTGTTGTCTCACGTCCTGTAGCATCTCCTTTATGAACAATCCTTTTTCGGCTATGTGCTGCTTCTTGTGTAAAACGGGGTAGTGTTCCTTCCCAATCGAAATTTGCACCCCAGTCTAACAATTCTGTCACACGTGGAATACCTTCTGAAACCATAGTCTCAACTGCACTGATGTCACACAATCCACATCCAGCACTACATGTATCTTCCACATGGAGTGCTACCGTGTCATCAACATTCATTGCAACCGCGATACCGCCCTGCGCGTATAACGTATTGCTTTCCTTTAGAGTTGTTTTTGTGATGAGCGTAACATTAGCATTTTCGCTCGCAGCAAGCGCAGCTCGTAGACCTGCAGCTCCACTACCAATGATTAGGACATCTGTCCACCATTCTGAACGTTGATCTGAATTATCAGTTTCGTTGTTCATATATTTCTTGCATGTCCACCTGCAACCACATTTACTGTGTTGAAGGTGTGGGTGCAAAACTTTCATCAACCGGCATAACCTTACCAGTTCCGGTCGCTATGGTAGTGCTATCACTGAGTTTTACTTCGGCAATTGCTTCTACTAATCTTCGTGAAACTTTAGTCCGTTCGGCAGT
Organism: Candidatus Poribacteria bacterium; assembly: GCA_009842375.1. Taxonomy (GTDB): domain Bacteria; phylum Poribacteria; class WGA-4E; order WGA-4E; family WGA-3G; genus MSPOR6. The sequence goes on from VYFM01000722.1 coordinate 1,882, forward strand.
AACAAGAAGTTTTACACCTGTCGGGGCAGGCTTTCGAAAACGAACTTCAAGTTGTGCTGTTACAGCAGGACCATCAAAAGTTCCTATTCCTATGTGAGTTATTGCTTCATCTAACAGTGTACTAATTATACCACCGTGTAAGATATTTGCCCACCCTTGCATGTGTTCGGGTGGTGTGCATTCTATGTAAACCTCTGCACCAGCATCTCTAACTTCCGGTTTGACTTGAAAACCGTAAGGGTTTTCCTGACCACAAACAAAACAGCGGTTGTTATTCTCAATTGCCATGTTTACCTTTAAATTGTTCTGTGTAAAAATACAGGTTCGTTAGGATGAAGTGAGCATTGACAGGCTACGTTCCAACTTCTCCTGTTCAATCAATAACCTTTCAAGTAGTTCACGTTTTTGAGCAACGACATTTTCTGGAGCTCTTTCAATGAAATTTGGATTTTCCAAGGTTTTCTGAGCGGATGTCACATCTTTCACTGCTTGCTGATGACGTTTTGTTAATCGTGCCTGTTCAGCCTCAAGATCAATCACACCTGCAAGTGGAATATAGATGGCAAGGTCTCCAATAACCGCTTCCGCAGAGTTAGAGGGTTTGGGTAATGATTCTGCGATGGTAATCCCATCCACCCGCGTAAATGCAGGTAAATACTGTTCAAGATATGTTTCAAGACGACTTCTAACTTCAGTATTTGGAGCTTGAATATGCACTTCTACGGAAGCCCCCATCGGGACGTTTAATTCTCCCCGTATGCTCCTTATATTATCTATGATTTCCATGACAGATGCCATTGTTGCTTCTACAGTTGGATTCTGTGTTGTCGGTTTTGGATAAGGCGCGATAGTGATGGACACATTGACATCAGAATCAAACTTATTTGCACCGTGTGGTAGTTGCTGCCAAATCTCCTCAGTTATAAATGGCATAAGTGGATGTAATAGCCGCATCATCTGTTCCAAAACATCTGCTGCAACCCATAATGGATACGGTTCGGCTTTTGTTAGTCTCTGTTTAGCGAATTCCAAATACCAGTCACAGAACTCATGCCAGAGAAAAGCATATAACGTTTGCGCTACTTCGTAGAAGCGGAAGTTTTCCATCGCGTCAGTTGTGGTTTGTATTGTGTGACTCAGACGACTTTTTATCCATTGTACTTCTAACGGTTCCGGTTCTTCTCCTCTTTCATCAATAGTAGGAATTGGATGTTTTTCCAAATTCATCATGATAAACCGAGCAGCATTCCACACTTTGTTTGCAAACCTTCTACCAGATTCAATTTGTGCTTCTGGTAATGGAACATAAGGAATCGGTGTGCTTATACTTGCAAGAGCGAAACGAAAAGCATCTGTTCCGTATGTTTCAATTGTTTCTAAAGGATCAATGCTATTACCTTTTGATTTGCTCATCTTCTGCCCCTTCCCATCAGCAACAAGACCATGTAGATAGACAGTACGGAACGGTACTTCATCCATACATGCCAGTCCTAACATTATCATCCTTGCTACCCAGAAGAAGAGGATATCCCATCCGGTGACTAACACCGATGTAGGATAGAATGTCTTCAATTCCTCAGTTTCTTGAGGCCATCCCATTGTTGAGAAGGGCCACAAACCTGAACTGAACCAAGTATCTAATACGTCTTCATCCTGATGAAAATCTGTTGATCCACACTCACACCTATCTGGTGTATCCATTGTTACAGTAACTTTTTCACATGAATTACAGTACCATATTGGTAATCGGTGTCCCCACCATCTTTGTCGTGAAATTGGCCACGGTTCAATATTTTCCATCCAATGAAAAAATCTACTGGTTTCGCGTTCTGGTATGAACTTCACTTCCCCTTTTTTTGTTGCTTCAATTGCACGTTGTGCAAGGGGACGCACATTCAAAAACCATTGCAACGATATAGCAGGTTCCACAATTGTACCACACCTATCGTGATGACCAACAGCATGTCTATGTGGAACGATTTTCACAAGATAATTTTCATTCTCTAAATCTTCAACCACCTTTTTCCGACAATCCCAACGGGATAAACCGACGTAGTTGTCACCTGCATCTTGATTCATACTTCCATCTGGTGTGAAGATAGTTAATTGTTCAAGATTATGTCTCAAACCGATCTCATAGTCATTCATGTCATGAGCAGGCGTAACTTTCAGGGCACCAGTTCCAAAATCAGTATCTACATAGTCATCGGCAATTATTGGAATCTCTCTATCACATAGGGGCAAGAGAGCTTTTTTTCCAATTAGATGTTGGTATCGTTTATCGTCAGGATGTACTGCTACAGCTGTATCACCTAACATAGTTTCAGGTCGTGTGGTAGCAATTTCAAGTACTATATCAGTATCTATAACAGGATAATGTATATGATAGAAGTGTCCATCAATTTCAACAGGTTCCACCTCAAGGTTACTTACTGCAGTATTGCACATCGGGCACCAATTCACCATGTAGGTATCACGATAAATAAGTACATGATTATAGAGTTTTACAAATGATGTACGGACAGCCTTTGACAAACCTTCATCAAGAGTGAACCGCTCGCGTTCCCAGTCACAGGAACAACCAAGTTTCTGAAGTTGTGAAACGATATAACCCGCGGATTCATCTTTCCATTGCCACATTCGTTCGATAAACTTTTCACGGCCAAGTTCATTCCTACTTGTCCCCTCTTCTGCAAGTTTGCGTTCCATTATAAGTTCGGTTACAATTCCAGCGTGATCAGTTCCGGGCATCCAGAGTGTATTGTAACCTTGCATGCGTCTCCAACGAATGAGGCAATCCTGCAGTGTGTTATCAAGTGCATGACCGATATGTAGACTACCAGTGATGTTAGGGGGTGGGATTACTATCGCATAGGGAGGTTTGTCAGAGGATGCTTCTGCGTGAAAAAAAGCGTTTTGTTGCCAAAATTTGTACCACTTACTCTCAATTTCCTTAGGATCGTAACTTTTTGGAAGACTTGTCATATTCTATCCTGAAAATACGCTAATACAATTAATTACTCAGCATCAACTGCGTTTTAATTAATGATAAGTTATCGTTTTGAAAAAATATTAGTAAACTAGTTGTGCTAAATAACTAACTGCAATAATTTGCTTCGCACAAATAGAAAGTGTTTTCGTTATTTCACTTATGTTGGCACATACATTA
>VYFM01000461.1 GCA_009842375.1 Candidatus Poribacteria bacterium
ATGTAATACAGAAAACCATGATTATGATAGAAATGAACTTATAAATTCTATTCACAAGATGTCATCCCATTATTTCTTAGTAGTAAATGTACGAATTCGTGAAATTGCCTCATCAATAACATTGTCAGGATAGGTCAAAGATATCCTGTAATATCCTTCACTCCATTGACCATACCCCAACCCCGGTGTAACAACAACCCCTGCTTCTTCAAGTAATGCTGTTGCAAATGCCCGACTGGATCCATTATATTGTTCTGGTACTGGTGCCCAGATATACATCGTTGCTTTAGGTCTATCTACGTCCCACCCACTATCGGTTAAGGCATCCACTACGTTATCTCTACGTTTTTGATATATTTTGTTCAATTTGGGTGTAACGTCATCTGCAATTGATAATGCTTTTGCTCCAGCGAATTGTAATGCTCGGAGTGATCCATTGTCAATATTATCCTTCACTTTTTTCACTGCTTCAACTGCAGTTTGGTTTCCAACAACAAAACCTAACCTCCAACCTGTCATATTGAATGCCTTACTCAAAGAGAAGAATTCAACTGCTACCTCATCTGCTCCATCTACTTGAAGGATACTTGGTGACTGGTACCCATCATACGTATTCTCACTATATGCATTGTCATGTGCAATGAGTATGTTATTTTCTCTACCAAATTCAATAGCTCGTTTAAAAAAATCAAGGTCTGCGGTTGCTGTCGTTGGGTTGTTTGGATAATTTATCCATAGCACTTTAGCAAGACGTTTTACTTCCACAGGTATCGTATCAAAATCTATAAGGAAGTTGTTTTCTCTTAATAGCGGTGCATAGTATGTTGTTGCACTTGAAAATACGTGTCCTATGTTATAGGTAGGATATCCGGGACTCGCAGCAATCCCAATATCACCAGGATTAAGAATACCCAATGCCAATTTGACAATCGCATCTTTACTACCGAGTGTTGTAACTATCTGATCATCTGACAATGAAACACCAAAACGATGTTTGTAAAATCTGGCAACTGCTTCTGGAAATTCTGAAACAGGGCTATCACAACCATACCGATGCCTATCTGGATCATCGGAATCTTTAATAGTGTTACATAATGTTTCAACGACTGGATCGGGTGTAGGATAATCTGGATCTCCGATCCCAAGACTAATGACATCAACACCACGTTCTTTGGCTGCTGTCATTTTTTGTCGTATATCCACAAAGAGATAAGGAGGAAGTTTCTGTAACCGTTCTGCAAGTGTAATCAAAATAATGTATTCTCCTAAATTAATGTTGTATAATGGAATAATTTTTATTTATTTTAGATGTAGAATTGCTTGTTGTGCTTCATTAAGTTGGTTCATTACATTTGGGCTGAAATGAAGTCCTTGACCACCCCAATCAGGCATATAACCGACGCTGTAGCAGTAATATAGTGTCCTACGAGGTATTCCTGAGACATTAACAACGGAACCGTGTGTAAGTGCTTCAGTGAAAATAATAGCATCTCCTGCTTTAGCTGGAATGGGTGAAAGCACTGGATTTTCATCAGGATGGCTTCCCCAAGGTTTTGGGAAATTACTTTTATGTGCCCCGGGAATGACGGCAAAACATCCATCTTCAACATCACAATCCAACATAGGAAATACGGCTTTTGTCAAGGTAGATACCATCTCACCATTTTTACAGTGATATTGACACTTTGGTATAATTGGGGTTCCGTGCATGTGCAGTCCTGTATACCCACCACCCCAACGGTAAATTGTATATGTGTGATTGAGACGGTAGGGTCCACCGGTTACACCTGCGACCACATCCAATACCTGTGGAATGTCAACCAAGGCACTGAAGACATTGTTAGCTTCCAATATATTAGAGATATAGAGTTCCTTGTCTGTCCGCTCTGTACCAAGGCATAATGGGGAAGGGTAATCAGCAGGATCCATCTGTTCATACTGATCAAGGACAGTATTACAAGATTGAATCAATGATTGCGGGATAACATCCTTTAGAACGATATATCCCTGCAAATCAAATAGATATTTTTGTTCTTCAGTCATATATCATATCCTTATTCTCTCTTAATCACCTCATATTTTAGAATTGTGCCACCTTGTCCAGAAATTAAGCCTGTATCTGGACTACTCATGTGGATTGCAGTGAGATCTGTGTTTGTGTCTGTTCTCTGAGGTCTCCAATTATTTCCGCCATCAGTAGTGTGTAAAACAAGCCCCTCTTTTCCTACAATCCATCCTTCATCTTTAGTTATAAAAAAGACATCGTAAAGAAAGTCCAATGTATTGCTCTGTTGAGGAGTCCACGTTTTTCCACCATCATTGGTATGAAAAACCATCCCGTCAATCCCAACGACCCAACCTAATTGTGAATTTACAAAATAGACTGCCTTTAACCAAACATTTTGGCTGAATCCTGTTTGCTTAAGATGTTGGGTAAGTGTGGACAGTTTCCAATTATTACCACCATCAACAGTAAATAACAGCGTACCAAACGGACCAACAACCCATCCTTTTTTCTTTGACGTAAAATGGATATCAAACAGGTTAACTTTTACACCGCTTCTCTGTTGATTCCATGTTTTCCCACCATCTGTTGTGTGAACAATTTCACCTGCACTGCCAACACACCAACCGGTTTCATCATCAATAAAGAAAACTGCGAGTAAATCCTGTGTTGTATTTGATTTTTGTGGTAACCAGACTGCCCCCCCGTTTGTTGTGTGGAGAATAACACCTGCTTCAGCGACTGCCCAACCTATTTGGGATGTAACAAAATGTGTGCCACCGAAGCATTCAGCAGTCCGACTATCCTGTGGATTCCAATTCGTTCCTCCATCCAGTGTTTGCATTATCGTGCCACGGTCTCCGACAACAATCCCTTGATTATCTGATGTAATACACACATCAAAGAGTAGATGTGTTGGACTTGATTGTGCCTCCCACGTGATTCCACCGTTACGAGTATGCAAAATGGTCCCGTTTTCTCCAACTGCCCAACCAATTTTATTGGTTACAAAGTCAACACCTAATAAGACAGCGTCTGCACTGTTATGAAAACGGGGTCCACCGCGTTGGTGCTTCCATACACTGCTGCCATCCGGTTTCAGTCCAGTTGAGGTGTGAAGAATGACACCTAAATCTCCGACAATCCAACCGTGATGGTTATCAGCGAAATCTATATCGTAGAGTGTAAATGTATGTAAAGGTTCATTACCAAGATATTCGGGTTGTCCATATTCCTCTTTGTGTCGTTGGTTGCTTCCATCTGTAACTAATTTCCAAGTGTTTCCACCATCATTCGTAGCATATAGACTACGTTTATCTCCAACAACCCATCCAGACATTTTATCCACGAAATGGACGCTAAACAATGCAGACTTCGTTGAAAACTGTTCCTGCCAAGTTTGTCCACCATCACTCGTATTGTAAATATGTCCTGAATTTACACTGTCATCATAAGTGCTATTGGTAATTACCCATCCATTGTCATTATCAATAAAGGAGATGTCTTTTAATGATTGTTTATCAAATACACTTCCAACAACACGATTATATGACTTTCCACCATCTACAGTTAATAGCAGTGTACTCCAGTTTCCTACAATCCAACCAATTGTGTCACTTAAATATAGACTATTCAGATCATTTATTATTCCTGTTTTAATCCGTTGCCATGTGTTCCCACCATCTGAGGTGTGAATGACAACCCCAGCATCTCCTATACACCAACCATCTGATTCATTTCTAAAATAAACTTTATTTAATGGCTTACCATGGACACCACTACTTTGTTTGATCCAATTTTTTCCACCATCTTTGGTGTGTAATATGATACTTTCTGCACCTTCAGTATATATTGGATTATTTTCATCGGTAGAACTATCTGTATGGCTTGGTACTAAACCAACTGAATTACCAACAGCCCAACCGTGAGTTTCTGAAATAAAGTGTACATCATTAAGTCTTGCATTCCAATCTCCCTTCAATGCAGTTTTCCATACAGCACTTTTTTTAATTTGTGCATTGGAACAACCCAATAGAAATATTGCTGTAATTATAAAAAATATGAACTGACATAGAAGTAGTCGCTTTATATTGTTATTTACTATTGCCAAATAAGACTTCACTAACATCGTGTAATCCTCGTGGAGCATTCACAACCCACCTTGCCGCTCGTATAGCACCTTTGGCAAAAGCTTCAGGACTGTGGGCACGGTGTACTACACTTAGCTGCTCACCTTCTGTTGCAAACATAACTGTGTGGTCCCCTGCTATGTCACCACCACGAATTGCGTGAATCCCAATCTGTTTTTTTGGTCGGGCACCTACAATACCGTGCCGTCCATAAACACCAACTTCATCAAGATCGCGTTCCAATGCTGCAGCAACAGTTTCAGCAAGTCTAAGGGCAGTACCGCTCGGTGAATCGGCTTTATGGTTATGATGTGCCTCAATCACTTCAATATCATAGTCATCACCAAGTGATTTTGCAATTAATTCAAGAGCTTGGATCATAACATTAACACCAAGACTCATGTTAGGAGCCATAACACATTTAATCTTTTTTGCAAGATCATGGACTTCAGATAATTCTTCGCTACTAAAACCGGTTGTTGCTAAGACCATTGCCTTATCAGCATTAACAACCTGCCGCAGATGTTGTAAAGAGGCTTCTGGTGTTGAGAATTCTATAGCTACATCACCTTTTTCAAGAACATCGTTGAGATCACTGGTGATTGTTACACCAAGTTCTCCAATACCAGCAACAACCCCAATATCTGTTCCGATTTCTGGATGTGCCGGGTATTCAATTGCACCAACAAGTTGCATATCCTCTTGTTGAGAAATACCTTGTGCAATTAATCTACCCATACGACCGCATGCGCCATTGACTATTACATGAATCATTTATCTGTCCTTAATGTGTTTTCAGGTTTATTCTGATTGCTTTGTCTATTTTTGCAGAAATGTCTATACTAATTTAACGTGAGTTTGATAATTAAAACTGGTAGATAGAGAACGCCTTTGTTATTATGA
>VYFM01000641.1 GCA_009842375.1 Candidatus Poribacteria bacterium
CCTTAGTAATCAACAAACTTTCAATTGGAAATTAACTTGACTTATTTTACACCTCTCCATATAATTTTCAATACAATTCAACAGATATTGCGGAGGAATCTGCCGATGGCGAAAACAGTTTGCATTGTCGGAACAATGGACACGAAAGGCGTAGAATTTGCGTTTATCAAAGCACAGATAGAATCAAGTGGTGTTTCAACGTGCGTTGTCAATACAGGCATATTAGGAGAACCTGAGTTAGTTCCTGATATTTCAGCTGATGCGGTTGCACAAGCAGGTGGTTCGTCTTTACAGGCATTACGAGATGAAGGCGACCGTGGCAATAGTGTAGCTGTAATGGCACAAGGCGCATCAACGCTTATCGCTGAGAAACATGACGCTGGTGAAATAGACGGTATAATTTCACTCGGTGGGTCTGCAGGAACTACTATCGGGACAACAGCAATGCAGGCATTACCTGTCGGTGTGCCGAAAATTATGGTGTCAACCCTGGCATCAGGAGATACAAGTCCTTATGTGCAGTCCAAAGATATTTGCATGATGTATTCTGTCGTTGACATTGCCGGTATCAACCGTCTGTCCCGACAGATTCTCGCTAACGCTGCGGGGGCAATCGTTGGGATGGTCACTGCTGAAACGCCAGAGGCGGCGGACGACAAACCCTTAATCGCTGCCACAATGTTCGGTGTAACAACGCCATGTGTTACAAAAGCGCGTGAAATCCTTGAAGCAGCAGGATATGAAGTGCTCGTTTTTCATGCAACAGGCACAGGTGGACGCGCAATGGAAGACCTTGTCCAAGGTGGTTTCCTTGCTGGTGTGCTTGACGTAACAACGACTGAACTCGCTGATGAATTGGTAGGCGGAATCCTCAGCGCAGGTCCCGAACGTTTGGAAGCTGCAGGACAAGTAGGTCTACCACAAGTTATTGCTCCCGGTGCTTTGGATATGGTGAACTTCGGTCCTCCCGATACCGTACCTGAGAAGTTTAGTGAACGACATTTCTATCAACACAACCCGACAGTCACACTCATGCGGACAACCGCCGAAGAGACAGCAGAATTGGGCAAAATCATGGCACAAAAACTCAGTGAAGCGACGGGACCCACAACCGTTCTTATCCCTACACAAGGTGTATCCGCCATTGATAAAACAGCACAACCTTTTGATTCACCTGAAGCGCGAGATGCATGGCAGGAAAACCTGAAAACACACATCGGTGACAATGTTACGGTAATTGAGATGGACGCTCATATCAACGATGATGAATTTGCTACAAAACTTGCAGAGACGTTGCTGGATAGTCTGAAATAAGAGGAATTAGATGTCAAAAACATACAAAACACTGACAGATTCTAATGTAGACCATTTCATTGAGAAAGGTCATGTTGTCCTGAAAGACTGCTTTTCGCGAGAATTAGCAGCGGAATGGCGAGATTTCGCCTTTAAACGACTCGGTTATGATCCTGACGATCCTACAACTTGGGAGGAACCGCGTGTACATCTACCCTCAATGAACCGTTTACCGATCCGAGAAATCGCACCGAGGGCATGGGATGCAATTTGTGATCTACTCGGTGGAGAAGACAGGATTGCCAATACAGAACCTTCTTGGGGTGATGGTTTTATCATCAACTTTGCCTTAGGTGCAGAGAAAGAATGGCAACCACCTGAGTCTCACTACTCCGGTTGGCATAAAGATGGCGATTTCTTTCGACACTTCCTGGATAGTCCTGAACAAGGCTTGCTTACAATCATTGTGTGGTCAGATATTCTTCCGAAAAGCGGCGGTACATTTGTCGCCTGCGATTCTGTCCAACATGTAGCACAACATCTGTATGCACATCCAGAAGGTTTACTACCGGGACAAGGTTTTGGTCAGCTATATCAGAAATGTCAGGACTTTGTGGAAATTACGGGCAACGCGGGTGATGTTGTTCTCTTGCATCCATTTATCTTGCATTCTGCATCACAGAATCCTTCAAGACGCGCACGGTTTATTACAAATCCACCTATTGCCCTCAAAGAACCGATGAATTTCAATCGTGATAATCCAGACGATTTCTCACCTGTGGAATTGGCTATATTGTCAGGGTTGGACAAAGAACGTTTGGATTTTAAACCCACTGCACCACGGGAACGATTGGTACCAGAACGAGTAAAACGTCAAAAGAAAATGTTAGAAGACCAGAAAAAACGACTCGCAATGGGATAGGCGACACTTTTCAAGGATTTACAATCCGTTGTTTGAGTTTTTCTGCCTCGGCTCTGTGTTTTGCTTGGGTCTTCTTTTCTTGCATCTGTTCTTCTTGTAAGCGAAGCCTCCTCTTACGCCATGCGACAAGGCTTTGCGGGATAATCCCTGCTACTGCCAATATAGCAATAAACCACATGATATCGTTGCGAAAACGGTCAAATTTGCCTTGCACTTGGGCAATTTCACTTTTAACAGATGCCATCTCAATCTTTATTGAGTTTATCTGTGTTTTCATTGACGCAACTTCAGTTTTTATAGGCATAATTTCCTTCTCAATTTCCTCTTTGACAATTGTGCGTATCTCATTGAGGTCTTGCTGCGTCAAATTAGCGAAAGATGTCATGGTAATAACAAATAAGCAAACAGGGAAGCAGAGAATATATTTCAACATCGTTTAACTCCTATTTATAATAGCAAATCATATATACGCTTGTTTGTCAACGAAATGTCTATCTCTTTTCCGCTTCTAACTGCGCTTTTTGCCAACCATAATCCACATTGCCATCATAAAATTTATCGGGGTGTTCGACTGCCCAAATTTGCTTGTGGATAATCCAATTTTTCGGATCTAATGCTAATGCCTTACGCCATTCTGCCATCGCTTCCGTCTTTTTCCCTACCTCTAACAGTGTTAAGCCAAGTTGAAAACGGGCATTTGCTTCAATAACCTTTGGATTTTGTGATTTGCTTATGGGTTTTATGCTATTTAGGAGTGTCGCGTTATAGGTGGGATCCTCCAACCACTTCTCAAGCATTATGAGTGTTTCTTTCTTAGCAACATTAATGCTGAAAGGAGATTTAACCAACCGTCCTGTTTCGTCAATCATAATACCGTAGGGAATTGCTTTTAGGTTGAATAGATTGCCCAATATATTCTGTGAATCGACAAGTGTGTCAAATTCCGCGTTTGCTTTATCGTGCCACGGTTTCACTACAGACACGCCTTGTGCATCAATAGCAATGGAGACAATATTTAGTTTATTACGGTGTTTTGCGTAAAATTTCTGCCATCCTGACAGTTGTCCACGACAGGCTCACCATGAACCCCAAATGTAGAGAAGTGTTTTCTTTCCTCGGAAATCTTGTAAATGTTTTGGTGTATCATCAAGATCAGGTAGTGTAAATTGAGGAGCAAGTTGTTCTGATCGAATGATTTCAATGTGAGATTCCGATGCTCTGTATATTTCAAATCCAAACGGTGTAGCGATGCTTTCAAGTTTAGCGTAAGTAACATTGTCAATATTGAACGCTTCCGTACCAAATTGTAACGGCACACACAACTCCGATTCTCCACTGCCACAAATAACAGCTATCTCTCCGTTCTCCGGGTATTCAACCTTTAATTCAAGTTGTTGACACAAATCCTCCAACGGTACTAACCACGTGCTATCTTTGAATATTGGTGCTGATGCAAATGTAATAAGTTTGTTATCAATTGAGACTTTGAGTTTTTCGACAGGTGCTGCCTGTAACCCTATAGCAAGCGATAGTATTAAAGAGGTTGTAATTATCAGTTTTGTCATGGTGTGCTTCTCTCCCGATGTTGTGCGTCGTAAATTAGGAATTTGGTAATCTGTTCAGCAGTTTTAGCGGTAAGTCCGGAACCTGGTTTTCGCATCATCTTTTGCACATATTTCCGCCATTCTTCCGCAGTGAAAGTGGAGTTAATTGGTCGGGCAACGGTATGGCATCGGCTACACTTCCGAGTAAACAGTTCATAAAGCGTTTGCATTTCCTGCGGATAATCTGAAACGTCTATGAAGTTAGGTCCTCTATCTGCTGGGTATATTTTTGGTGCAGTGCGGGGGGCACGTAGGGTAAAAAACATGCCAATCCCTACCAGAACGATAACACCTAATACGACAATCCAAACTATTGTTTGCTGCAACACTTAGTGTGTCTCGCTTTCGCATAATACAAGAATAATAAACATACACGCAATCTTTGTGATAGATGTAGAAGTGATATAATTATCATAAACCACTTCACGATTATTCAGTTTATTCGTTTAAGGCTTGTCCAAATTCATCAGCGTTTTCTGCTTTAACCGCAGCACGAAATAACAACTCAAGTCGTTGCAAATCATCAATTGACTCAACTGTTGCCTTGAAGGTTTGCGCGATGTCATCTCCTAAACGAAGTTCAAGAGCTTCAAGGATTGACTTGCGAGTAGCTTGTTTGAATCCTAGTTCACGGGCAAGTGGTGCAGTATATTCCGTAATTGAAGGATGTTGCATGGTTTCCTCCGATATAATATTCAATAAGGTTTGCGAATCGTAAATTAAATTCCCCAAAATAGCGAGACTTCCTAAATATTCTGCTTTGTTTGGAACAGCAATACTATTAGCGACTTGAACACACTTACGAAGCCATTGTTCATCGCTTGTATCTGCCTGATGCTTCATCAGCGGTGTAAAGGGAATCAAACCCGAAAGTCTCGAATCAAGTATCTTTTGTCCATCAATATCAATTAATCTGAAAACTTGGTATTCAATTGATATATTATGACGCTCAAGATTTTGCTCAAATTTACCCGGATCGTTTTCCCAGCATCAGGACGCAAGTAGAGCACATTAGAATAAACTGGCAGACGATAGAATTCAATTGCCCTGATAATGTAACCCGCCATACGAAGTGGCATTTCTGGATCATAACTATCATTGGTTTGAAATTCAAAATGCACGAGTACTTCTCTACCGTTGTACAATACCTTAATAAGCGAATCTGCTTGATGCATCTCTACGGTA
>VYFM01000716.1 GCA_009842375.1 Candidatus Poribacteria bacterium
ATTGGCGTGATTGCTTGTATAATCATTGGATCAACGTATATTATTGTAGGAACTACTGAACCTAAACCTGATGGTTATTGGATGATGCTTTTCGGATTTGGAAATATAATATTGGGTTCAATTATTTGGCGTTTATGTTGTGAGTTAATGTTAATCCTGTTTCGCATTTATGATCAACTAACAAATATCAAAAATACCTTAAACTCTCAACCTGAAAACCAGTTAAATACACAAAATGTAGAATAAAAAAGTTAAAATTAGTTTGAATAGTCCCTTTTGGATCCGCTCCTACCATTACCAATCAACTATGCCAAAAACATAATGCTACCAGATTCCTCTCTACCCCTCCATATAGACCCAGTCGGATAGATGTGCTTTTCAACAAAATCGGGATACATTTCCAATCCCCAACCAGGTACTGTTGGAACAACGTACGCCCCATTGCTAACCTGAATCGGTTGAATGAAGACATCATCTTGTAAGAAGTTAAGATATTCTACCACTTGTGTATCTGAATGTGCAGCAACACAGATTTGATCCCACATTGCGTAATGTTGTATCATGTTACACAGACCGATTCCACCGCCGTGTGGACACACAGGCACATTATACTTTGCTGCCATGAGTATTACTGCCAATACATCGTTGACTCCACCAAGCCGTGTCGCGTCTATCTGGCAGTATTGGATCGCTCCACTTGTGATTAATTGCTTGAATATAACAGGAGATGGAACTTGTTCACCTGCAGCAACACCAATCCCATGCTTTTCCAATGCATGTGCAATTTTCACAAAACCGAGAACGTCGTCACGTGCTGTTGGCTCCTCAATCCATGTTGGTCGAAATTCCGCCAATGCTTCCATGTGTGCAATTGCTTCATCAATACCCCAAACCTGATTTGCATCAACCATCAAACGTGCATCATCACCTATCGCTTCTCGAATAAAAGCAAGTCGTTTCTTATCAAATTCCAAATCCTGACCTACTTTCATTTTGAAGCAATCAAGTCCTGCTGCTTTGACTTCATTGACCGTTTCTATTATCTGTTCGTCTGTTAAACCGAGCCAACCAGCCGTGGAATACGCCTTCGGTCCCTTTTGACATAATGCTTTCTCACGAGACTCTCGTGTGTCGTAATGTGTTCTTAGTATTTCCAATGCTTCATCTGGTGTCAGTGCATCTCGTAGATATCGCCAATCTATACACTTTACGATTTCTTCTGGTGATAGGTCAACAAGGAGTTTCCATAGTGGTTTTTCAACTAATTTTGCCCATAGATCCCACATTGCATTGACGATACTACCGATTGCCATTCTACTAACTCCATCAGCAAGCCAACGTAATTGGTGATGATCAATTAGCAGTCTATGAAATCCGCCTGGATCTTCAATGAATGTATTCACATCCATGCCAGAAACAAGTTGTGCAAGGTCTTTTACTCCGTAAGCGATCCAGTCGTTTCCAGCACCCGCAGTGAATGCAACTGAAATCCCTTTATGCCCTGTGTTTGTTTCAATAGTAGTTAGAACTGCGGAATAGTTCGGTTTTTTGTGAAATGGATCAGAACCGAGTAGTGTATCAGATGTTGGAATGCGTACATCAATGACAGAAACATTTTCAATCTGGCAATCTGTGTAGGTATGTGGTGCCATAGAATTCTCCATAATTTGTTGACTCCTTTAGCAACACAGTATAGAATATTACAGTATGAAAATCTATACAAAATTTGGTGATTCAGGCGAAACGGCTCTATATGGTGGTTCTCGGATTTCAAAGAGTGCATTACAAATTGAAGCATTAGGTACAGTAGATGAACTCAACGCCTATATTGGTTATGCTTGCACAATGATTGATGATACCGAAGTTTCTGATATATTAGTCCGTATCCAGAACCACCTTTTCTCACTCGGAGCAGATCTGGCAACTCCAACCTCACATACGCAATCTTCACAGATACGAATAACATCAGATTTTACAACAGAGATGGAAAAGATAATTGATATGCTATCTGATGAACTTCCACCTTTAACAAACTTTATTTTACCCGGTGGATGTCAAGCAGGTTCAGTTTTGCATGTTGCACGTGCTATATGTCGTAGGAGTGAACGGTGTGTCGTACGACTGACACAAGAAACTGAAGTAAACCCAGAAATAAT
This sequence comes from Candidatus Poribacteria bacterium, assembly GCA_009842375.1. GTDB lineage: Bacteria > Poribacteria > WGA-4E > WGA-4E > WGA-3G > MSPOR6. Next base: position 2,157 of record VYFM01000716.1, read on the forward strand.
AATATGTCTTAATAGACTATCAGATCTGCTGTTCGTCTTAGCAAGAATTGTAAATCACCGTTCTCAGATACCTGAACCGATTTGGGAATCTTAAGGAATATATAAGTGGATAAGAACATACAAAGTTTCCTTGACAAACATTATCTGCGTGCAGTTTCCTTCTTGGTCATACTTATTTTAATTGGAGCTGGATACTGGGGATTGAGAAGGTTTAACCCCGCTCTCTTTTTAGGCAAACCGGATTTTATCGCAGTACCTAACGATCAACTACCTAATCAAAACAAAGAACTTCCACCCGAAGAAAAACCAGAACTGTTGAATATTAACGCCGCAACTGCAGAGGAACTCCAAACACTTCCAGGTATTGGTCCATCAATGTCACAAAGAATTATTCAACATCGGAAAGAACACGGTAATTTTGCTTCTGTAGATGCATTGACTGATGTAAAAGGTATTGGAACAAAGACTTTGGAAAAATTGAAACCTTATATTGGGGTGGAATAATACACCTTATTACTTAGGTAACAACAACCCGTTTTCTGTGAAGATGTGCTGAACAGGAATATCCCACGACTGTGGATATGTGTCATCAACAAGTTGTACCTGAAAAGCTAATCCAATTGTAATTGCATTTGGACATGTAGATAGAAAACGGTCATAAAACCCTTTACCGTATCCAAGACGGTAACCCTGATAGTCGAAAGCAATTGCAGGGACGATGATGAGTTGCAGTTGATCAGATGGAAATATAGGGCAACTCACATCGGGTTCATACATTCCATATTTGTGCTTAACTAAATCCTTATCAAGATTTAGTATCTGTCTTGGAATCAGTTTGCCACTATCAGTATCAACAACTGGGGCAATCACCCGTTTTTTCATATCAAAAAGGGATTGAACGAGTTGCCAAGTGTCAACTTCGCTTTTCATGCTAAGATAAACCATGACCGCATCAAACGTGTATATTTCCTCACCATTTTCACCACTCTGAAGCCATTCAATTATATGTTCAACAATTTGTTTACTGAATACATCCCGTTGACTGGATGGTAGGTCTTCACGATATTGCAATATCTCTGAGCGAATGGAATCCCGTTTTTGTGTGGTGTCCATATCAACTGCTCTATTCTTCCCAGTCTATGTGATCAATATGCTTAGCAAGTGCATCACGAAAAGTGGAAGGTTTCATAGAGAGTAAGCGGGCTGCTTGTGTCTTATTACCTTGGGTTTTACGCATTGCCCATGCAATTAGTTCACGTTCTGTGGACTTGATAATATCGTGAAAAGAGGTCATACTTGGGGTGTTATCAAGTATCTCGGGGGTCGGTAACTTCAACTCTATTGGAATATCTTCTGCAGTAATGTCTGTTCCATTATTGACTGTAACGAGTCGTTCTATAATGTTTTCAAGTTCACTGATATTACCGGGCCACGGATATTGAGTTAGGATATCAACTGCATCAGGTGTAATTCGAATTGCTTGGTGAGGTGAGAAAATATCCAAAAAATGGTTGATTAGAATTGAGATATCCCCTTTACGTTCGCGTAGTGGTGGAAGGAACATGGGTATGACATTCAGTTGATAATATAAGTCTTCAAGAAAGTTTCCACTTTTGGTTTTTTCTTTCAGGTTTTCACGGGATGTTGATATAATACGTAAATTCACCTCAATTGGTTCAGATTCAGTTGAGGTATGGAGTTTGCGTTCTTCTAATACTGCCAAGAATTTTGCTTGGGAGTCAAGTGGTATCGTATCCACATTTGCAATAAAGAGTGTTCCAAGGTTAGCTAATTGTAGTTTTCCTTGACGATCTTGATTACCAAAGAGTTCTAATGCAATCGCATCTGCAGAAAGACCTATACAATTGAGATTAACATACGGTTGGTGTTTCCTTGAACTACGAAGATGGATCGTTTTAGCTAATAGAGATTTACCTGTTCCTTCCTCGCCATAAATCATGATATTGCTGTCAGCAGAAGCAACATTAGGTATCATATTGAATATTTCTTGGATTTGTTGACTTTTCCCGATGAGTGTTTGATATAGTGATGTTTCTTGATCTGTATCAGATGTTTTGATGGATGATTGTGTTTTTTCAATCGGTGTTTTTCCCCTTAATGCCTTAAGTTTGTCCAACATAAGGATCAACTCATCACTTGAAAAGGGTTTTTTTATGTAGTTGTATGCGCCGAATCTTAGTGCCTCAACAGCAGTTTCGACACTTGCATAAGCAGTCATGACGATAACGGTGATCTGCGGATGTTCTTTCTTTACTGTTTTGAGGAATTCAATACCATGCATCTGTGGCATTCGTAGATCAGTTACCAGAATATCAAAAGCCTCTTGTTGCAAGAGTTGAAGTCCGATTAAGGGTGATTCAACAGCAATTACATCGTAATTTGATTCTCGTAAATCATCACGCAGAGTCATACGTTTTAATTTTTCATCATCTACAACAAGTATTTTCACTTCTTTCCTCCTGAAAGTCAATTACGCTATAGGCAATTTTACTGTAAATGTTGATCCTTGTCTTTCCTCACTCTCTACATCAATCAAACCTTGGTGTTGTCGAACGATTCTGTCTGACACCGAAAGACCAAGTCCAGTTCCTTTTTCAGTGATTTGTGTGGTATAAAATGGATCGAATATTCTGTCTTGGACTGCTTTTGATATACCGATTCCTGTGTCAATTACCTTAACGTAGACACTCGGTTGTCCTAACAACGAATCTAATACAATCTCATCAGTTTCATACTTTAATATACCGCCATCAGGCATGGCGGTTATAGCATTTAAGGAAAGGTTGAGGATCACCTGTTCTAATAGGTGTTTATCTC
>VYFM01000336.1 GCA_009842375.1 Candidatus Poribacteria bacterium
TATCTCATAAATCGTTTTCCTGATCTTTTGCGGAAAATCATATCTTCATCGTAGGGGAGACCCCGCCCCTACAAGTGATTTATGAGATGCGCTCTAAATAGTCTTATAGTCAATGTAGCAAATTTGCATTGCACAATCCTTGATGTCATGGTATGATATAAAGACACATAATACAATACTAATTTATGAGCCAATTTTTACGCAGTGGGGTACTATCATGAAAAGATTTACTTTATCCTTCATCGTTTTAGTGGTAGCGATAGGACTTCCGTTGCTTATCATACATTCAAGTGAGAAAGATGCGACGAGTGACGATGAACGTGTTACCCTCAGAAAGCTAAGTAAAGCACTCTCGGCTGCGATATATACCGTAGAAGAAAATTACTATAAACCAGTAGACAGAAATGCAATGTACCGAGGTGCGATTAAGGGTGCTCTCGCTGCTATGGGGGACCCGTACACCTACCTCCTTTCAGAGCGAGACCATCAACGATCTGTTGAAAATCTATACAACGCAAATTTCGGTGGAATTGGCGTTGGAATATATCCTGACCATCGTGGTTTCATAAAAATATCTAAACCTATACCGGGAACACCCGCAGACTCCGCACATTTACAAGCGGGAGACTACATCACTAAAGTCAATGGAACGCAAATATACTTAGGGGATAGAACAGGTATGACGGTTGATGATGTTGTTGACCTACTTAGAGGTGCAGTCGATACTGATGTCACCATAACCGTACAACGAAAATTCCTTGAACCTTTTGATGTAAAACTTAAACGCGCTAAAATCTCTATCCCGAGCGTTACAACTACAATGCTGGACGACAAAATCGGTTATATCCGAATCACAAAATTCATCGGTACGAACCGGGTTGGTGGAACAGAAGAGGAATTCAACAAAGCACTCGAAGCACATCAAAAGGCAGGCATGCAGGCACTTATATTGGATTTGAGAAGCAATCAAGGTGGTTTACTTGATGCTGCATACCATATCGCAGACGCTTTTATTGATAAAGGCATTATTGTGTCCACAAAAGGAAGGAAAAGCGAATTTGATGAAGAATATCCTGCGCACACAGATATCTTGTGTGCGCCTGAAATACCGGTTGTTGTTCTCGTTGATGAATATAGCGCAAGTGCATCTGAAATCGTAGCAGGTGCAATAAAAGATACGGGACGAGGTATCCTTGTTGGCACAAAAACTTACGGAAAAGGTGTTGTCCAAAAACGATATCCTCTGACAAGTCTCGGTGCAATTTCTCTCACTATCTCATCATATTATACTCCTAACGGAACGTCAATTGACAAATCAGGTATTACCCCACATGTGCCAGTCACCGAACAACAACCTGAGAGAATTGAACAGGTGATGCAACGGCTTGTTGTAGAAAAGAAATCGGTTGAAGATTATGTAGCAAGTTGGATTGAAGATGAAGTCAAGCGGACAGGAGAAATTCCCAAGGATTTCGCGCCACTTGAGGCAACACTCCCAGAATTTAAAAATAAACTTGCAGATGATGGGTACCGCGTTAGTTTAGGGTGGTTGACAATAATAGCTGAACAGTTATTTAATATTAACGTTGGTATTGAACGTATTGTGAATTTAAGACATGACACACAATTAAAAGAAGCAATTCGTATCATAAATGCAAATGAAGTTGGAAGCACTATTAAGTTGTACCAGACACTTAATCAAATGCTGATATATATGGGACAAGAATTACAGACTCTGGTGCATGGAGTGTGATGATTTTAGGTTGCATGTAACAGAGAAATACCCAACTTGGTAATAGATTCGTTCCGCATTCAGTAACAAAATAGGAATGTTGTTCATGAAAATGCCACACTTACTGGTTTCTATTCACCGCATTGGATTGTTTCACAAATCGCACATAGTTTGGATATTATGTCCAACGCTTTTCAATCAGATAACTACTGAGTAATACTCCCACAAAAAGTTAATGAATCCACAACCCTCGCAAACTACCGAGGTCATCACCAAAAAAGCGATAATAGTTGGGTTAATCCTCGTCATCGTTAACGCATACTGGGTTGGAATTGCAAGTGAACTCTGGTATGCAGTCTACACACTTGTTTCCCCATTTTCCAATGCCGTTTTTACACTGGTGGTCCTCCTCTCGCTGAATGTCGTCCTCCGCAAAATAACACCACGTTTCGCTTTTACACCTGCCGAATTGCTACTCATCTACATCATGGTAACGATGGTCTCCACCATATCGGGACATGCGATGATGGCAATCCTGATGGGTACTCTTGCGCACCCGTTCTGGTTCGCCACTCCAGAAAATGAATGGGCACAATTCTTTTTACACCACATCCCAGAATGGTTAACGGTGCATGAATCCGAGTGGTTGGCTGGTTATTATGAAGGAGAATCAAGTCTATATCTACCTGAGCATATACGTATATGGGTAAAACCTGTACTTATCTGGTCAACGTTTATCCTATTTCTATACGGATCGTTGCTGTGTTTGGGGCTACTTATACGAAAACAGTGGATGGAACGCGAAAAATTAAGTTTTCCATTAACACAGTTACCTTTGCAGATGACAACAAACCGAAGTTTCTTCACTACGAAGTCGCTTTGGATAGGGTTTGGTATAGCAGCATTGATACGTGTAATTGCAGGATTGCACGATCTATTTCCTGTAATACCCGCTTTACCATCAAGTTATCGACTTGATAGACACCTCACAGACAGACCTTGGAACGCAGTCGGTTATGTTTCAATGAACTTCAATCTTGCAATCGTTGGATTGACCTATTTCATGCCGCTTGATCTCGCCTTTTCTACGTGGTTTTTCTTCTGGCTTACACGCGCTGAACGGGTGATTGCAAGTGCTGTAGGTATAACAAATATCAGCAAACTCCACCTAAACGACCGCGCATCGGGAGCTTGGATAGGAATTGCTGTTCTGACTTTATGGATGGGACGTAGACACATCCTAAGGTTTTTCAGGCATGTTGTCGGACTTGAACGAGGTGATGATAGCAATGAACCTATATCCTATCGAACAACAGCGATTCTCACTATTCTCAGCGTGGGTGCAGTATTCGTTTTCTGTTACATTGCAGGGATGTCGTTGTGGGTGATTGGCATCTTCTACGCGTTGTTTATTGCGTTTGCCTTAGCAATCGGACGAGTACGCGCTGAACTTGGACCACCCTATCATGAGGTGATCGGTATAAATCCGCGTCAAATCATGGTCAATACATTCGGTTCGCGTAGCTTAGGAGCCGCGAACCTTACCGTGATGACATTTCTTTACGCATTTAACCGATGCAACCGTTCACATCCGATGCCTAACCAAATTGAATCACTTAGAATCGGTGATCAAGCAAAGATTCCAGGTAAAACCTTACTCCTATGCATGGCACTTGCTATCGGTGTTGGTGCACTTGCTACATTCTGGACATATCTACATGTAGGCTATCACTACGGTGTACTTGCGAGATGTCAAGGTCACGTTGGACATTTCGGTTGGGAGAGTTTCAATCCGCTTCAGAGTTGGTTGCAACATCCTAAGGAAGCAAATATCAGTGCGATCATATTTATGGGTGGTGGTTTCCTTTTTGTGTTTCTGCTCAATTTCTTGCGAACACGTCTATTATGGTGGACACTACATCCGTCTGGATATGTGCTTTCAGGTGCGTCATGGGGCGGACTCATCTATTTCTGGTTTCCTGTGATGGTCAGTTGGTTCATAAAGTTCATGATTCTACGGTTTTCAGGATGGCAAACCTATCGTAAAGCCATTCCGTTTTTCCTCGGATTAGTTTTAGGTGATTTTGTACCGCGTAGTGTACTCAGTATTATTAGTTTTGTGATGAATCTATATATGCCCTCTTCTGGTGCAGGACATACCCTTTGACGCTTGAAATGTGATATAATAGAACTATTATGACACCACTACTTTCTGTCAAATTTATAACAAAACAGTTCGCATCAACACCTATTGTAACGGATGCCAGTTTTGAAGTATATCCAGGAGAAATATTCGCGCTATTAGGGGCAAGTGGCTGTGGGAAAACGACTACCTTACGCTTAATTGCAGGCTTTGAAAGGGCAGACTCAGGCACTATTTTGATGGGTGATCGTGTTCTTGATGACAAAGACATATATATCCCTCCTGAATTACGAGAGATCGGGTTTGTTTTTCAGGATTACGCCCTTTTTCCCGACAAGACCGTGATAGAAAACGCAGCGTTCGGACTTAGTCGCAAGTTGTCAAAAAATGTGCGGTACACGACTGCCATGGATACCCTTGAGCGAGTAGGCATTGCACATCTACACGAGCGGATGCCGCATCACCTCTCTGGCGGCGAACAGCAAAGGGTTGCATTAGCACGATCACTCGCAAAACAACCGAAACTGTTGCTATTAGATGAACCTTTTTCCAGTCTGGATACCGGTCTACGTCAAACGACAAGAGAAGAGATGCGCGAATTGCTAAAATCCGCTGGAATCACTACGGTATTGGTTACACACGACCAAGAAGAAGCGTTAAGTTTTGCTGAACGGGTTGCAGTGATGAACAAGGGAGTGATTGAACAAATTGGAACACCAGAAGAGGTATACCGACACCCCAAAACTGTTTATGTTGCCAGTTTTCTTGGAACAACGAACATCATTGAAACAGACATCAAAGATGGATTCGCAGAAACATCAATAGGTACACTGACAGTGGATGCACCTGATACAATGCAGGCACTCATCTCAATACGTCCAGAACATATTAGTATAGAAAAACATAAGACTGATTCTGAAGACAAACAGCATGCACATATAACTGCCCGTGAATTCAAAGGACACGATTTTACATACCGCGTAGAGGTCGACGGTAAACATTATTTTGTCCAAACCGACTATCAACGGATTTTTGAGGTAGGGGAAGCGGTCACATTAAAGCCGATTGAAGCGGTTGTTATCAATAACAAGACTTAATCCTCAGCTAAAA
>VYFM01000128.1 GCA_009842375.1 Candidatus Poribacteria bacterium
AATGGAGGAGGGTTATCCTATGGCGCGCAAATCGAAGAACAAATTGTCTGCTACCGAAGACACTTACTTAGCCACACAAGTCAAACAAGGCAATAAAGCAGCGTTTAGACAGTTGTTTGAAAAACACTATGAGTGGATATATAGTAAAGCATATCGTATGCTAAAATACCACCATCAGGATGCAGAAGAGGCTTGTTTGGATGTATTTACTAAGGTCTGGCAAACACTACAAGATGATAAATGGGACCCCAAGAAAGGAAGTTTTTGGGCTTGGTTAAATAAACTCGCGTTTAATACAATTGTTGATGCAGTACGAAAAAGAAAACGGATTCGTGAATCAGTCTTGACATTTGAAGAGCAGGATGACTCACCATTGAACGAATTTGAAGATGTTCGACCCGGTCCAGACCAACATATTATTGCTCAGGAGGCACAAGAAATTTTAGAAATGGCTCTTGAACAAGTAACGAAACCAAACCACCGAATCGCTTGGATATTACGACATTTAGAAGGGTGTAGTATTGCAGAGATTTCCCGTATACTTAATAAAAAAGAAGGTACTGTTAAAATCTGGATTTACCGATGTACACAAGAACTCAGACAGATACTAATCAATAAAGGAATTACATGGTTACAATAGATGAAAAATCTGAAATTATCCATCATATAGAATAACTCCTCCGTAAGCAGAAAAGCCTTCTCAAAAATATTCAGATGGTAAGTGGGAGTTGAAATGGCACTGTCCTTATCTGTAGAATATAAGGAGATATTTTGATAAAAAACAAACAATCTATAACCCCTGCACTTAGACCACTTGATGATACGGATGTAACAACCTGGGAACTCCCCGAAGGAGCAATTGCCCGATTCGGACACGGATTACGACTTGACGTAGAATTCTCACCTGATAACGCATATCTTTCAGTTGCTACCAAAATCGGATTTTGGATATATGATACGGAAACACTGACACCCCGCGCACTATGGGGAACAGAACGGGGTATGATGAATGTAGCTACCTTCTCACATGATACACGCTGGGTTGCCACAGGCGACCAAGATGGAATTCTAAAGGTATGGGATACACAGAACGGGCAGTGTGTTGCAAGAACAGACTGGGGAGGTACTGAGAGACGTAATGTCATCCTACATGTCCACTTTTCTCCAGACGATCAATATCTCGCTGCTTCAGGTTTCGGACATAGTGCTGTCTACGCATGGCGCGAAGAAGGCTTTGAACCCATCAGCAATTATAAACTTGAAAATCCAAACTTTAGTGATTATAAGAAAGAAGGGACTTCCTATGATAGATATTTTCCCATCGCTTTTTCACCCAATAGTAACCTATTTGCTTATGTATCTTCACCGGAAACAATAATGATTTCAGATATAAACACAGGTGAAGACATAGCAAACCTCACGGGACATACTGCCCCATTACATACTCTCCTGTTTTCACCTTGTGGACAATTCCTTGCAAGTGCAAGCCTTGGTGCTACCGTTCAAGTATGGGATATTCAAAATGAATCTCTTGTTATGACCCCCAAAACTTATGAAGGAAACCGAGTAAGACTTGCGTATACACCTGATGAAACACTACGAGTTGCAGACATTTATGATGACAAAATTGTAATGTGGGATGTTTCACAACATAAAAAGTTTGATACCTTCAATACTGTTGGTACCACAGCAGATAACGCAAGGTTTTCAAAGGATGGAACGAAATTCGCTATTACATGCAGGAACCGCAAAATCCAGATATGGCATGAAGGTGACTCTACTACAAGATCGTTCTTTTCTGGTTATGGAAGTATTCCTTATGCAGTGGCATTTATGCAGGATAACAATACATTGATCGGTGGTAACTGGGGAAGTGCTGGCAAGATATTTTGGAATATCAAGAAACGGGAAGTCCAACGGATATTTCCACCTTCAGGGAAACGCAGATCTTTAGGACGATGCATGAGTTTGTCTCCAGATGATCAATTCTTGGCTATTAATGCAGGAGACAATAATGTACAAATCTGGCATATTGAAACTGAAGTATTAGCAGCAGAACTAACCGAGCATGAATACCGTATCTATTCGTTAAGGTTTTCTCCTACCGGAAGGCACTTTGTCAGTGGAGGATTGAAAGAGGAATTATTCGTTTGGGATGTTGCACACTGGAAAAAACAGCACCAACTTATAGGACATACAAGTTCAGTTGAAGCAATAGCATTCCATCCCGATGGAAATAGGTTCGTTACCTCCTCCAGAGATGGAACCGCTATACTCTGGAATGTTGAAACCGGAGAACAAATCTCACGACTTCCTTTACCTGAAACCTTAGAGGATGCCTCTCTATATAGAGGCGAACCACAGGAAATTGAACGAGTCATCAATGGTGGGAACCTTCAATATAAGAAATATCAGCACATGCAATCTATCGTTTTTTCACCTTGTGGTAACTGGATTGTAGGTGGACTCGGCACTTGGAACGCTGATGCCTTAATCAATGAAATCCGATTGTGGGACACAGAAACTTTAGAAACACGCCTGATATTTCTTCAACCTAATGGATGTATTCGTCCTTGGGCATTAACATTTTCTCCATGTGGAAAATATCTCGTTTCCGGTGCTTGGTGGAAATGGGGGTTGGATAAAGCACCGATACACTTATGGGATATGTCAACTGGTGAAAATATCCATACTTTCTGGGGACACGCATCGGATGTACAAGATTTAGCCTTCTCACCAGATGGCACTCTGCTTGCAAGTGGCAGTTATGATGGCACCATCCTATTGTGGGATATGAAACCCTATCTAAGCACTTAAAACGTCTTACACTACAATAAATTGGAGGTCCTTCATGGATAATCAACAATCACAGGCAACCACACAATCACCTCAGACAAACATTGATGTTACAACTTGGGAACTCCCCGATGGTGCAATTGCACGATTAGGCAGAGGTGTGATACGGGACATAGCAATTTCTCCAGAGAATAGGTCTTTTGCTGTAGCGACTCACATTGGAACATGGATTTATGACCTTGATAGTAAGCAGCCCATCGCATTATTAGATACCGAAAGAGGCATGGTAAATAAAGTCGCTCTTTCAAACGATGGACAATGGATTGCAACCCACAACTGGGACGGTATAATTAAAATACATGAAACCGATACATGTCAATGTGTAGCGAAAATAAAAGGATGGTACAAAGGCACTTCCCACCTTGCATTCTCACCCGACAATCAATATGTCGTCGCATCAGGCAACGAATATGGAGACCTTTACCTCTGGTGTCGCAATACAGGCAATTATGTCAACAGGTTCAAGGTAGAAGGTAGAGTGGAGGGAAAATTAAAAGAAGGTGAAAAGTTTCCTACACGATACCCTTTCTGCTTATCACCGAATGGCAAACTACTTGCTTATATATCCCGTAGGTCTACTCTTTCTGTGCAAAACTTGACTAAAAAAGATTGCTTCGCTCGAATTGGACCATTTCGCAAAACTACCAGAACAGGATATGTGCATGATATTACCTTCTCACCATGCAGTCAATTTCTTGCTGCAAGTATTCGGGATCTAAATACACGTAAGAACATTGAGGTACAAGTGTGGAACATTGATCAAGAGACATTGGAAACAACTTATACAGACTTTGTCGGAACACGAGTACGTGTGGCTTTTACACCCGACGGAACATTACAGATTGCCGATGTTTATGATGATAAAGCAGTGATCTGGAATGCATGTCAAGGGGAGAAAATTGCCACCCTTGAATATAAAACCACACCAAAGGCAGTATGTTTTTCTGAAAATGGACAGTTGTGTTCAATTATTACTTCACGCGAGATTAGCGTATGGGATGCAGATTCATCCATCACAGTAATTCCAATCCAAGAACCTTCTACACCATCCAATGCTATGTTTTTCTCTCAATCGGATAATGTGTTGGTGTGCAAGCACTGGAGCGAAAGCAATATTGTTTTTTGGGATGTAAGTAAAAGACAAAGGATTCATTCACCGATAGAGGCAAATAGTACCGGCAAAATGTGTGCACTGTCACCATGTGAAGAATTATTGGCGATCATTGGAGAAGATAGACAAACACTTGAAATCTGGAATATTACATCAGGATCACAAATAGCAGAACTTTCCGAGCATCAGAGTTATATTCCTACCTTGGTCTTTTCACCTACAGGTGAACATCTAATCAGTGGCGATATAGATGGAAAACTTGTTTTGTGGAATGTCCAACGATGGGAAAAGCAGCATTCACTTATGGGACAAGCAAAGGAAATTCGGACAGCAGTCTTTCACCCCAATGGGAAAAAATTCGCTACTGCTGACGCAGCTGGTTACCATCTATGGGATGTTGAAAGCAATAAACATCTTGGGTCACCTACTGTAAACTACACCTTACCAGATGCTTCCCTCTATAAAGGTGATATACGAGAAATCCAGCGACGTTTCAAAATGAAGTCAAAGATGCGATGGCTCCGTACTGTCACGTTTTCACCATGCGGCACTCTTATCGCTGGCGGATTGTGGGGAGAGATTCGTATATGGGATGCAGCTACTTTGGAACCGCGCATAGGAATGCTTTTACCCGAGAGTTGCTACCGTGTCGGTGTGTTGGTCTTTTCTCCATGTGGTCGTTATCTTGCCTCAGGTACTTGGTGGGGGAACGGTTCAGATAAGACCTCAATCCGTATATGGGAGGTAGCCACGTGGGAAAACATCCACACCTTCTGGGGACATCCAAGTGATATTCAAAATCTCGCTTTTTCAAAGAATGGTGAACTTCTCGCAAGTAGCAGCTACGAAGGCACCATTCTGCTCTGGGATATGAAACCTATTATCGGTTCATAGAGTTTTACTCCCCTTCTTCTTTCCTTTACTTACACATTAAACAAATGAAAACAACCTGAAAACACCCAAACTCCCTTCTGTGATTTCTGTGGTTTAGACAAACAAGCCATTAGAA
>VYFM01000430.1 GCA_009842375.1 Candidatus Poribacteria bacterium
CAACGTATCATTACCAAAAGTATTGACAAAAATTGATGTCTTCCTTAGAGGGATTTCATTCGTATTGCTGAGTATCACTGCTATATATGCAAGTTTAGTTTTTAACAATAAGCAGCGAATTGCAATTATCTCTCTTATCGGTATCGGAATAGGTTTCTGTTTTCTGTTTTTACCAGTACCTACTATACTAAAAGGGTCTGCGTTTCATCTACTGTTTTCAAGTTCAATTGCATTTGGGATGACCACAACTGCAACCCGTATCGTTACGGTTATATCGATCATTTGTATATGTTTAGGTGCAGTTTTCCTTTTTCAAACAGCGATATCTTCACTTAGCAGTTCAGCACTTTATCTACTATTGCCAGGAATCATTGTTTTTACAATTGTCAGTACTCAGAAAATTATATGTGAACGGATATCTATAGGATTAATAGTTCTGGGATTATTATTTCTTTGCCAACCATTTTTTATACTTTTTTACCAAACGGGTTTTCAAATTCTACTTACAGGTCTAACAGGTTTTATTGTTGTCGCACATAGATGATTCTTATATTTTGATAATTTAACACCCGCCTAAATCCAAAACTCCACAAAACTTTTTAACGATATTTCCCTATGGTTGTGTGTAAACTAATGCTATCTACAAAACATAAAAAGATTGTTATTATCGGTGCTGGAATTATAGGAGCCTCAATAGCATATTTCCTTTCCCGACGCTCACACAACAATGTAACCATACTTGAACGCGAAACACCTGGCTCTGGTGCTTCCGGACATTCTTTTGCTTGGGTAAATGCCTTCGGAAAAGATCCGCGAGATTACCATACACTTAATCGGCGTTCATTGGATATGTGGTATAGAATGGAACATCACCTTGGTGCCGATATTGGTATTCATTACGGTGGTGAAATGCGATGGGAGAATTCAACGGAAAGTGCCCTACAGTTACAACAACGAATAAGGCAACTACAAGCATGGGGTTATCCATGTCAACTCATCTCGCGGGATGAGATGTCAGAATTAGAGCCAAGATTAAATCCGGGGAAAGTAGAATCCGCATCTTATTCAAAGGCTGATATCCATGTAGAAACGGACAAATTCATTTCTGCATGTCTTAATCGCGCACAAGCATCTGGAACAGAAATTTATACACAATCCAATGTCATAGACTTTGAAATTCAGAATGATAAAATAGTCGCAGTGAAAACAGAGGACAACGAATTTCCGTGTAATGTTGCCGTATTGGCAAGTGGTGTTCATACGACAACACTTGCTTCCTTAGTAGATATTCACATTCCTCAACAATTGAGTCCTGGAATTATCATTAAGACAACCCCCTGTGATACCATTTTAGAAAATATAGCAGTTATTCACGCACCGTCAAATGAGGGATACAAACAACATATACACCTTAGACAATTATACGATGGTAGCCTAAGAATTGGGCAAGGTACTCAGGAAGGTATTAACCGCGACGATTCACAACAACACGCTGATATATTGCTTTCATGTGCAAAAGCATTTCTACCTGCAATAGGTGATGCCACTGCTATTGCAACACCTGTAGGGTACCGTCCGATGCCACTTGATGGATTACCAATTATTGGTTATACAGAATCTATACCTAATATGTATGTTGCTTTAATGCACAGTGGTGTCACATTAGCCCCGTTGATTGGGGAAATGTCAACTATGGAGATTATGGATGATGTGCGTATAGACTGGTTTGAACCGTACCGATTAGATAGATTTAACTAAACTGTATCTCATAAATCACTTGTAGGGGCGGGAGACCCCACCCGATTAGAAGCACACTTTCTTTTTGAGGCGAGGCAACCTCGCCCCTACGAGGAGGCGGTCTCCGCAATCACTGAAATGTCTCTTTAATTATTGACTTTACTATAGATAGATTGTAATCAAATGGATTACACTCACCTACTCTTCATAGATTACTCAAAAAGCACTAATTTACCATCTTTAACAATCAGTACTTTTGTGTCATATATTGCATCTCCATTTTCATCAAATGAGAACTTTCCTAAAATAGTGTCAAAATCCTTAATGTTAGTAAGTGCGTCACGAATATCATCTGCATCAGTAGATTCAGCATTAGCAATCGCTTTTGCGAGAATATAAAGCGTTGCGTACGAACGGGCGGCATAGTTGTTAGGTTTTATCCCATAGGTAGATTTATAAGTATTAATAAAGTCTTGATTGTTCGGAGTTTCAAGCGCAGAACCCCAACCGACAAAAGTGATAGCCCCTTCTGCTGCATCACCAGTAACTTCAACATCTGCATCGGTTAAGGTGCGTATAATTATTGGAACAGATATACCGAGTTCATGAGCTTTTTGTAAGATTCCAGGCTTTTCTGGTGGTAAAGATGAGACAAAAATAGCATCCGGATTCAATGCTTGTATTCGTGTTAACTGTTCTGTAAAGTCATTATCACCACTCCTGAACGTCTCTGTAATCAAAACCACTATATCCTTAGTTTTAAACTCTTCCTGTAAGGCAGTATCTGCATCGGTGGAAAATACATCTGCTTCATCATATAAAGTAGCGACCTCTTGATAGTTTAGTTTCGGATGTGTCGTTGCTATTCCTTCCGGAACTAACACTTCAGTAGTCAGTGCAATTCTAAATGCATAATCACTAATTGCACTAAGTCCACGCGCAGCGGAAGTCGGACTGATTGCTACAACCTGTTTATCTTGAGCAATTGGAAAAGTCTGTTTTGATGCTGATGAAGTTGCAGGACCAATGACAACATTAACATTGTATTCAGTGATAAGCTTATTATATGCTTCAACTGCTCCTTCAGGTGTACTATTACTATCCTCAATTATAAACTTTAGTTGCAACCCAGCAAGTAGCGACTCATTGATCTCATCCCGTGCCAACTTCAATGCATTTTCTATATGCACACCAAATGCTGGTTGGAGTCTACCTGATTGAGGTATAACAACTCCGATTGAAATATATTCCTCAGAATCTTCGGTAGAAGTGGAAGATGAATCAAGAACATGTGTTACTCTTTCACAACCAGATACAAACACAAATACTACAGGGATTACCAATGCTAACATGAAAATACTATTTCTAAAGATATTCATAAGTCTCCTAAAATGTGCACTCATTGTGTGCATGTAAATTTGTTCAGATAAATGTATATCAATTATCTTTAATTCTTCGGTGTCAAAACCTCGTGCTTTAGCACGGGGATGTAGACACCGCAGCCGGGTGTGTAAAGTTTTTGACACTATTGCGTAGGGGCAGGGTTGCCCCGCCCGTCCTTTTGTCTGAATCGCTGAACCCACTGAAAACGCAGAGGATGCGGAAAAGACTTCTTCTTTCAGTGTGTTCTGCGTATTCAGTGCTTTCCGTGAGGCTGACAGAAGAGCGGGCGAGGAAACACCGCCCCTACGATATGTCTGAGCGTGGGATAACCTGTTGCCAGAAACTTTACACACTCCACGTATGAAATCACAAAAATGGAATAAGATTATGAATCAAGCTGCTTTGGCTATGTTGGCACGAGTACCAAGGATATCAAAACAATTATACTGGTTAGTATGCATTATCTGAGTAGCAAAGGTCATTGCTTGTTTTTCAGTTAGGTACCCTTCTGCAATTTCAGCTTCAAGTGCTCGTTGAATCTCATTACGTGCTTGAATAGAATATGCCATCGCACTCGTGGGCCAACCAGTATCCCCACCAAATGCAAACAATTTATTTGATGGTACTGCATGTATACAACGACGAAGAAAATCACGAGAACTATATGGGTCAATACTCCATGCCCAACAGAAATCTACCCAAATATTTTGATAATGCTTAGCAAGTCCGACCAATTCATCATTGTATGGATATGCAATGTGCATCAAAACAAACTTCGCGTCAAGATAACGTGAAAACAATGCACACATATTTCCCGCAGGTATTCGACTTACTGGCATTCGGTTGTTTCCGGCATAATAACCTGTGTGAATTTTGAATGGAAGATTGTGTTCAATAGTAAGTTCTACACCGCGCGCCCAACACCAATCTCCAAGACAAAGCCTTGTGGCTTCGTCAATGTCTCCGGAAGGTTTTGTTAGTATAGCATTGAGTGCAGCTGATGCATCATCGTCGCTTCTTTCTATCCATTTTAAAGTGCGATTGTAGGCATGTTGAGATTTTACAGCAATTGCATTAGGTGCATGTTTTGCGAATATCGCTTCCAAACTACTTTTCAAGGTTGAAAGGTCATTTACCTCTATACCTGTCTCAGTGTAAATTGCCTTTGTATCTATCTGACCATTACAGAATGTCGCCCACGATAGATCATACAGGAAGAAGCCAGGTCCTGAAGTGTCTGGGGAACACTGCCAACTGAAATCGTCCGTTTGTATATGATCCAGATTGGCAAGGTCATGTAAGATATGATGTCGTTTTCCTGGTTTACGAATAGATTTGATTTTATCTTGTGCATGTTCAAGTGAAGTTACAGTTAGTTCATCAATTCCATAGATATGTTTTGCTATAAGACTTACTGCTTCACCATATCCAGTAAATTGAGTTGCTTCCCATGCTTCTCGTATACCTTCAAACCGTAGTTTGATGTCTTTTGATGCATCCATTAAATTACCCATAGCCTCTGATGAAGCACCAGCAGTAATAAGGTCAGCAGGTACATAATTGCCAAAAAGATCCTGAAGAATATCTGGCCCATTTTCCACCCAATCGTTTTCCCGACGCATGTGCTCATGGGTGTCAACTAAACGAACAGATTGTATATGGTGTGATAAATCTGTTGCCATAATTATCTCCTTATTGTTAAATATTACAGACTACTGCAAAATACATTTCATTCATTATAGAAGTTATTGTGTTCAATTTCAATAAAAAGGGAATCTCAAAACATACTTGACAAATAGATTTCTATATGATGTACTATAAGGAAGTTACTTGTTCTCAGTGTATTTAATAC
>VYFM01000621.1 GCA_009842375.1 Candidatus Poribacteria bacterium
GACAAGTGTTACACCGGGAATCTCTTCAATTGCTTTTCTATCACTTTCGGCATAACAACCTGTAACTAATATATCTGCATTTGGATTCTGTCTGATAACTTTCCGTACTACTTGCCTTGCTTTCTGATCGGCAGTATTAGTTACAGTGCATGTATTGATTAGATATAGATCTGCAGGACGTGTTTCATCAACAATCACATACCCGTTCCGTTCAAGTGTCTCAGACATTGATTGCGTATCATATTGATTGACCTTACATCCCATTGTAATCAGTTTTGCAGTTTTCATTATATTTCGTATTCATAAGCAGCAATTGCAATACCTGTGATAGCCGCAGTTTCTGTTCTCAAGATATTTGTACCAATCGTTACAGTGATACAACCTTTATCAATTGCCGCATCAATTTCCTTTTCGGTGAACCCTCCCTCTGGTCCTACAACAAGAGCAATAGAATCAACCTTCGGAGATTCTCTCAATACTGATTTGATATGTTGTCGTTTTTCTTGCTCCCATAAGATTAGACGAAGCGTATGGCTATGTATTGCGTTAATACATTCTTGGAAATTTATCATATTACCCAACTTTGGTTTCCACACACGACCACATTGTTTAGTTGCTGTAAGTATAATGCGTTGCCAACGTTCATAGCGGTTTTCACTTGGTATCTGTAATGATCGCTCAGTTAATATAGGGACAATGTGTGATACACCTAACTCCGTTGTTTTCTGCAGAATCCACTCCATTTTATCATGCTTTGGTATACCTTGAAAAAGTATAATAGCTGGAGCAGTTTTTGGATAATGCTTGTGATTCAGAAGTCTTACAACAGTCGAATCAGTTTTAATGTCACTTGTCTCTGCTATATAAACACTTCCTTCACCATCAATAATTCGTATGGTTTCACCATTTTCCAACCGTAGTACATTCCTTAGATGATGATGTTCCGAATCCGTAATTGTTATGAAATCTTCATTGCATTGAGTTTTCGGGACATAAAACGAATGCATCATTCATATTTATATATTGCATTATATAGGTTATTTAGTCGTTCTTAACTTATCAATAACTTCTTTTGGATGGTTGCTTTTGAAGATTGCAGTGCCTGCGACAAGTATAGTCGCGCCTTTCTCCGCTGCAACCGGACCTACTTCGATTGTGACACCACCGTCTACAGAAATGTCTGGTGCATTATCAAGTTTATGAATGAATTGATGTAATTGTTCAATTTTGTTTAATGTATCTGGGATAAATGCTTGTCCACCTAAACCGGGTTCAACACTCATTGGAAGTACAAGATCAATATCGGACAGAAAAGGAAAGATTTCATCACATTTTGTATTTGGAGAAAATGCTATACCTGCTTTAATGTTATGTGCCTTAATCGCTGAAATAACAGCATAGGGTTCATCATCACTCTCAATATGAAAAGTTATCATATCTGAACCGACACCTACTAAAGCATCAATATATCGCAAGGGGTGTGTCACCATAATGTGAACATCGAACATTATTTCAGTTCTGTCCCGGACTGCAGCAATTGATAACGGACTGATCCCGAAATTTGGAACAAATTCACCATCCATTACATCGAAATGTAGCATGTCTGCACCTGCCGCAACAACACGGTCCACCTCTTTACCGAATTTGGTAAAGTCTGCAGCTAATAGAGATGGAGAGATTTTAGGGGCAGTGTTATTAGTTGTCATCACGGATGAATGGACCTTGTTATATATATGATACAATCTACAATGTTATTGATATGATCGTTCATCCACTTGTATGTCGTTTTCGAACACAATCACCTGTGTAGAACCGAAGACTTTAACCCTTCTTTGTTCTAAGTCAATCACAGTTCCAGGTGAATAATCTCCATTAACAACTTCACGTTCACGGTATTCATCAATGACCTTGATTCTGACTTTTAGTGCTTTTGTTCCTTTATCACTTATTGTATGTTTATGCTTTAACCATCTACCGATGTTCTCAGTTTGTCCTCTTTTTCCACTGACTTCAAGTAATATCAAATCCCCGATTTGTACAAGTTGATCGTGTCTGGTTATCCTTCCAGGTTCTATTGTTGGATGTGGACTATTTTTTATTTCCACATTTAATCCCATTTCTTCAAGTGCTGGTAATATTTCATTGACAGGTTGATTTTTTAGTTCTGGAAGTTTTATGTATTCAGGCTTTCTTCCCATACTAACTAATAGGTTCACAGGATGATTACGTTGTTTAGCACTGCCTTCAGGAGGATTTTGAGCAATAACTGTATCCTTTAAGTATGTTGTAGAATGTGCATAAGCAATTGAGTTCGGACGAAAATCAGCAGATTTAAGTGTTTCATAAGCAGCATCCTCCGATTTTCCGATTACAGAAGGGACAGGTATTAATTCAGATCCAATACTAACTGTAATCCTAACAGTGTGGTGTGGTTTGATACTGGAATTTGCGGAGGGTTCTTGTTCTATAACAACGCCTTTGGGTTTGTTACTGCTTGCTGCTTGAATAGGTTTTTCTGCTTCTAATCCTACATTGTTGAGTGCTTGGATTGCTTGAAAAAAATGTCTACCAACAATGTTGGGAACAAGTACCTCCGTTGACTTGACCCATTGGGGAAGAACGATAAAGAGCGTTAGTCCACCAACAATTCCCATTACGATAACACAATAAAGTGCGGTTTTTACCATACCCCATAAGGTCTTATTAAGTTTGTTCATCACATCTATTTCCGCAACAGATTATCAATGTTAACATCACGAATTTGAAAAACAATCTCCAGTTTTCAATTGATATCCATTGACAAAATCATTGACAACCATAATCTTTTTTGTAGCTGGTTGAACTCTTATCAATTGTATTATTCCATCTCCAGTTTTCACAAACATGTTTTTATCTGAAGTAATATCTATTGTTCCCGGTGGCTGCTGTGCAATGTTATCTATTTCTACACATTTTTCTTCATGTGGAAGAGATTGAATTATCTTTAGAAGTGTTCCATTATTAAAATATGTATATGCCCCTGGCCATCCCGCTGTACCTCTAACGAGGTTATGTATAGTTTCTGCAGATTCGCTCCAATTTATGTGTCCAATTTCCTTTGATAAACGTGGCGCATGTGTTGCCTGTTCATGCTTCTGAGGAATTGCTGGTGGTGGATGTCCGTTTTTGAGATTTTGCAACATATCTACTAATAGACTTGCTCCTATGTTTGCTAACTTTTGATCCAATGTTTCCGATGTGTCTTC
Organism: Candidatus Poribacteria bacterium; assembly: GCA_009842375.1. GTDB lineage: Bacteria > Poribacteria > WGA-4E > WGA-4E > WGA-3G > MSPOR6. The sequence goes on from VYFM01000621.1 coordinate 3,246, forward strand.
AAGTTGTATCGGTATTTTCTCCATACAGACTATATCACCTGTGTCTTCTCCAGCATCCAAAAGCATTAGTGATACACCTGTCTCTACTTCACCGTTTATTAATGCCCATTGAATAGGAGCAGCCCCTCTATATTTGGGTAGCAACGAGGGGTGTATGTTGATGACCCCACATGGAGGGATGTCCAAAACTGTTTGAGGTAATATTTGTCCGAAAGCTGCCACAATTATCACATCTGGTGCAAGCTTAGCAAGTTTCGAAATAAAATCCGGTTTTCTGACTTTTACAGGTTGAAGGATATCTAATTTATTTTCTATTGCTGTCGTTTTTATTGGTGGTGGGTTTAGTTTTTTGCCTCTACCACTTGGTCGGTTAGGTTGCGTTACAACACTGATTATATCAAAGTTATGGTTAATTAGTAACTTCAATGCCGGATTTGCAAATTCACTGGTACCCATGAAAAGAACGCGCATATTATGTTGTCTACCTAATGTATTCTATGGATGAAACAGATCAAATAGAGAAGTCAGAATCGTAATAAAAACAGTGGGATGACAAAACTATCAGATTGTTGTATTGACCACATATTTAGTTGGGTATTTGCCGCATATTGGAAAGGTTGTCCAATGTATGCCGAAACAGCATATCTATTTGCGTATGGTCCATTTCTCTTGATACGAGCAAAACTTCCATCAGTAGGCACTTCCTCCTCAGGAGGGGATGGAGGTTTACGCCCTGGTACACTTGGTGCTGACCTATCAACATTACGAGTGTGAAACCAATCCCAAATACCTATGAATAGAGAAAACGAAACTGCACAAATTCCAATCACACGATAATTCTGTGAGGACAATTCCGGTGCAATTTTATTCGTTTGTATCATCTTTACACCGCGAACTCCCAGATAACTATGAATTGCAGTAAATGGAAGAGAACTCAACGTTATAATCTCAAACCGACGTAAAGCACTTTCACTATACTCTTCATGGTGTGTTTCTTGTTCCTGTGTTTGTGCATAGGGTACAACAACAAGAAAAACCAATAGAGAAAAAATAAATAAATTCTTTCCAAACTTGAACATAGTTGCTAACCTTCTTATATTGTGTAGTATATTTATCTATGACACTAACACGAATTTAGTGAAATTCGGATTATACAGTAGCTGCGGATTCTGTGTCAATCAGTCCTCTGTTGAATGCGAAAGAGGAAAACAATGAGCATCCCTGCACCGATACACACAGAAATATCTGCTACATTGAATGTAGGCCAATACAACCTTTTGCTTTCAATTCCAAACTGTAGAAAATCAACAACTTCACCTAATAGGATACGGTCGATAAAGTTCCCAACAGCACCCCCGAGTAGAAAACCGAGTGATATTTGCATCCACCGACTATGCTTGAATCTAAAAGAATAGACGATGATAAAGATAAGTGCTGCGATTGTCACAATAATTAACAGTGTACGCTGATCAGATAAAATACCAAATGCTGCACCGGTGTTCCTATCATGCCGTATATTAAAGAAGCCTGGAATTATTGAATAACCACGTCCTTGTGGAATATTCATTCTCACAAGCCATTTCGTGTAGATATCAAGCAACAAAATAGGAAATGCGATTACTATCAATAACAATGTATTCTTAATGTATTGAATCGGTAAAATCACTTTCTATGTATTCCTATAGAGATATAGTTTTTAAC